>JAUXFA010000019.1 GCA_030620285.1 Piscirickettsiaceae bacterium | reverse complement strand
GCTACGATCCGACTTGGCAAGCTATTCAGATTAGTTTCATTAATGATCTGTTTGACTTCTAATAAAGCATTGGGATGCATGCTAAAGTTTTCCAATCCCATCGCCAGCAGAAGTCTTGTAAAGCGTGGGTCGCCTGCCATTTCACCACACATTGATACCGGAGTATGTTGATTTTTACCGGCATCTAATGTCATTTTAATTAACCGTAAGACGGCAGGATGTAAAGGGTCATAGAGATAGTTGACCTGATCATCAATACGGTCGACAGCCAAGGTATATTGAATGAGATCATTGGTACCTATGGAGAGAAAATCAACTTTCTGAGCAAACATTTCAGCACAGACTGCACTGGCAGGTATTTCAATCATCACACCGGTTTCAATATGGCGGTCATATTCTAGACCTTCATTATCAAGCTCTTCCTTACACATTGATAACAGACGCTGTGCTTGTGTTAATTCCTGACAATTGGAAATCATTGGAAACATGATTTTAATCTTGCCAAATGCAGATGCGCGCAAAATAGCGCGCAATTGAGTACGAAACATATTGGGATGATTTAGACATAGGCGAATAGCGCGCAAGCCCAGTGCAGGATTGGTTGACGTGGGTCCAATGCTTCGACCACCATCAACCGTTTTATCAGCTCCCAGATCAAAGGTTCGAATAGTGACGGGGTGACCATTCATGCTTTCAACAACATCACGATAAGCCGCTAACTGCTCTTCTTCCTCTGGTGGCGAGCTACGATTCATATATAAAAACTCGGTACGATAAAGTCCAATTCCCTCTGCGCCAGCATTACTGATGCCTTGAATATCCTCAGGTAGTTCTGCATTGACGAGTAGGGTAATTGCCTTATTGTTTTGCGTTTTAGTCGGCTGTGATTTAAAACGGCTGAGAGAGGCAATATGATGTTTAAAAGCGACTAATCGTTGCTGATATTCATCGATTGTTGATTCATCTGCACCGGCGATAACTGTACCGGTTTCACCATCGAGGATTAGTGGCTCATTATCTTGAATATAGCGCCTAACCGACTCAATACCAACAATGGCAGGGATCCCTAAACTTCGGGCTAAGATAGTGGTGTGAGATGTTGCACCACCATGTTCGGTTACAAAAGCCGCAATCCCTTGATGTTGCATTAATACGGTATCGGCAGGCGTTAAGTCTTCGGCAATAATAATATGGCCTTTTAAACGGCCATCAGGGACTTCATGATCAACAACATTTTCATCAGCCAAAATTCGATGAATTCGATTAACAACATGATCAACATCATCCTGGCGAGTGCGCAAGTATGGATCATCCATTTCATTGAATACATTGATCAAGGCATCACGTTGTAATTGCAAAGCCCACTCAGCGTTGCAACGACGAGATTGAATCATTTCAATCGGTACTTTGGTCAGCGATGAGTCATTGAGCATCAGTAAATGAGTATCAATAAAGGAGGCTACATCCGCTGGTGCATTAGCGGGAATATGATCGCGAATTGCTTTGAGTTGCTCCCTAGCTTGCTCAGTGGCGCTAATTAATCGGTCAACTTCCTGATCAATACTAAAGGCAGGGATAAGGTATTCACGCACATCCGGTTGATTGTGAAATAGAATATGTGCGCGACCAATAGCGATGCCACGCGAAACCCCAATGCCTTGTAATTCGAGGGTCATTCGCCTTCCTCAAAGTAATCATTAATGAGTAACTCGATACTTTGAATTGCCTGTTGGGCATCATCACCATCCGCACAGACCGTAATTTCAGTGCCTTTGGCAGCAGCTAACATCATCAGTCCCATTATGCTTTTACCATTAACGGTACGCTTGCCTTTAGTGATCTGAATATCAGCTTCAAATTGTGATGAGGTAGTGACAAGTTTGGCAGCAGCACGGGCATGCAAACCAAGTTTATTGATAATAGTGAATGTTTGCTCGATCATGATTTACCTTTCAAATCGAGCACGCAAGCAATGCCCTCTTGCCCTCCCGTCATCGCTTTTATCTTGAGTTCATCAAGGCTCAAATTAGGGTAATTGAATACTCGGATTAACATTGGTAAATTGAGACCGGATACGATACGCACGTCATTACGATCTGACACCGCACAAGCAATATTACAGGGAGTTGAACCAAACATATCGGTTAATACCAAAATGCCATTGCCTTGATCTAACCCCTCAGCTTCATCGTGCAATTGGGCTGAAATATGTTCAGGATCATCATCAATTCCAATCGAAATCACCTTAGTGGGCAATGGGCTTGAAGACAGCATCTGCCGTGCAGTATTGACTAACTCGGTACCAATTTGGTTATGCGATACGATTAAAATTGCTACGGTCATAAACTTTCCTGTGTTTATCGATAGGCGGGAATAAGAGTGTCATTGTGCCATCATTTTAGCGTGTTGCCGATGGTGTAATATGTTTTCAGCACGGTTGTTTGTTAACTGCATAGACAGCCATGTCACAATGCGATGGTGGAGTGATGCCGGTGTATTGATATCGAGAGCTAACTGGGGGAAATGTTTCCCACAAATCGTGTAGAAGCTTGGTTTTAGGGTAAGTGCACTGGGCAGCAAAAGATTTTTTTGTAAGTGGATGACATAATCTAAATTAATGTGTGATTGCCAGGCCTTATGGCCAAACAAATCAGTAACGGAAATGATTCCTAACTCTCGGCAATGCAGGAGCTGGGAGAGCATAGCGGGACTGGTTCCGGTGACATCAGCATTATGACGAGAGAATTCAACAGCATCATCGGCAATAAGAAGGTGACCATGGTGTAGTAGTTCTAATGCCAAACTACTTTTGCCAATACCCGCCTGGCCAATAATAAGAACGCCACAACCAGAAATATTCATTAAAACACCATGATGGATTTCTGATAGGGAGGCGGTTGTCATGAAGGCTTAATCGTCGTCAATAGCCAGCAATAAGTCAAACAGATTGTCGGCGTTAGTGGTGTCGCGAATAGATTGACATATTTGGGGATCTCTAAAGAGGGTAACTAATCTAGCAAGATGTTTTAGATGATATTCGCTGTCTTCTTCGGGTACCAATAATCCAAAAATAATATCGACAGGCTGCTTGTCAGACGCCTCATAGTTGATAGGCGATGCTAATGTCATCATTGCACCAATCGTATGTGTAATACCGGGGATTCGGGCGTGCGGTATCGCCACGCCCTTACCCAACCCCGTTGTTCCCAATCGCTCACGTTCAAGCAGGGCTTGAAAGATTTTATCGGTTGTTATCAGTTTAGTATTGGTAGCCAATAGATGGCTCAGATTTTCAAGAACCCGCTTTTTGCTTGATGCAGAGTCCTTTTGACAACTAATGTTGTCAGCATTAATGAGTAGTGAAGCGATGAGCATAAGTGATCTTGTTAACCTGCGTTGTGTTTCATTTCTGCACCATCTGCTTGATGGTGGTTTTTGATTTTGTCTTTATGTTTGTTAATTTGGCGATCAAGCTTCGAGACTAAATGCTCGATAGCGGTATACATATTTTCATTTTCATCAGATGCGAACAAATCTGCACCACTGACATGAATAGTAGCCTCTGCCTTTTGGCGTTGTTTTTCAACCGTTAGAATGACATGAACGTTAGTCATGTGATCAAAGTGGCGTGTTAATTTCTCAAATTTGTTATTAACATGGTCACGAAGGCTATCAGTGATTTCAATATGTTGTCCGCTTAGATTTAATTGCATAGGGCTTAACTCCCGTTTAGTTAATAAAAGATTGGTTTACACCAACCGCTTACGTTCATTAGATGGCATTATTGCCAATGTTTCACGATATTTTGCAATAGTTCTTCGCGCTACATTGACACCTTGTTCTCCAAGAATATCAGCAATTTTACTATCACTGAGAGGTTTTCTTGGATTTTCAGCTGCAACCAGTTTCTTAATAATAGCGCGAATAGCCGTTGCTGAACATTCACCGCCGCTGGCAGTACTGACATGGCTAGAAAAGAAGTATTTCAATTCATAAATACCGCGCGGAGTATGTAAATATTTTCGCGTTGTGACGCGGGAAATAGTTGATTCATGCATATCTACTTCTTCGGCAATATCATGTAAAACTAAAGGTCGCATCGCCTCATCACCATATTCCAAAAATCCTTTTTGGCGTTCAATGATGGCTTCGCTGACCTTTATTAATGTTTCATTACGGCTTTGCAGGCTTTTTAGAAACCAGCGTGCTTCTTGCAGATTGTTTTTTAAATACGTGTTCTCAGCACTATTATCTGCTCGCTTTATCAGCTGTGCATAATGTTCAGCCACCTGCAGGCGAGGTGCATTATCGGGGTTGAGTGATAATCGCCATTGCCCTTGAACCTTTTGTACATAAACATCAGGCACAATATATTCTGTTTTTTCAATTTGAACCTGACTACCAGGGCGAGGATTTAACAGTTGAATGAGTTTGACTAGCTCTGTTAGCTGGTCGTCATTGACCTTCATGGCACGTTTAATTTGAGCATAATCGCGTCTTGCTAACGTATCGAGATGCTGGTCGATTAGCTCTGTCAGGAGGTCTATATCATCGGTATTTTGATCAAATAATTTGAGTTGAATGAGCAAACATTCACGTAGATCTCGTGCCGCTACGCCGATGGGGTCAAAGTGTTGTAGGCGATGTAGCACCGCTTCGATTTCATCAAGTTCGGCAGGGTAGTCTTCCCCCAAGCTTTGTTGAATTTCATCAAGTGGACTTTGTAGATAACCATCATCGGCAATGGCATCAATGATGATAGTTGCAATAGCTTGTTCAAGATCTGAAAAGGGCGTGAGCCGCATTTGCCATAACAAGTGTTCTTGAAGGCTACCGCCACTTTCATCTTCATTATCGCGATCCATTCCTGCAGTATCAAATTGCTGTGAAACTACCGTTGTGGGTTGGCTATCGAAGGTATCTTCCCATTGGCTGTCTGTCGGCAGCTCTTCCGGAATGTCAGAATGTTCAAGTTGGCTAATTTCTTGGCTAGTTGCTTCCTGCCCCTCATCAGAATCTTCATTGGCAGGACTATTGTTATCAAAATCGACGTTTTCTTCAACTTCAAGCAATGGATTAGTTTCTAATACTTCTTGAATTTCAGTTTGTAATTCGAGCGATGATAGTTGCAATAAACGGATAGCTTGTTGCAGCTGAGGCGTCATTGATAGGCTTTGGCCTACACGTAGTTGTAATGATGGTCTCACAGGTGTTTTCGATACGATTGAACAGTCATACGCTTATCTTAACGCAAATATTATGCCAGTGGCTATGACTTTCAGGAAAACAGTAAAAAATATATTATATACAATGGCTTACGGAATGAGGGTCGGCTTAAAATACACTGACAGCGGTAGACTTAAAGCTAATCCAAACTGTATCGCCTAACGATAAATTAAGCGCGACTAAAGCGTCGGGACTAATCAGTGCCTGAAACTGTTCATTGCAGTCAATGGTCAGTCTTATTGCATTTGATTCTTCGGCAATTAGTGTTAATCGGCCGGAAAATTGATTACGCATACTGGATTCTAGCGCGTGCGTTGAGATAATGATTTCACGAGGGTCAATAGCGATGTGATGGGCATTTGATAAAGTGCTGGTGGTATGAATATGAAGATGGCCAGTATCAAAAATATGTTGATTTAACTGGCCAGGGAAAAGGTTTAATAAAGGACTAGTTGTAGTTTTGCCGTTAACCAGGTTAATGCTGGAATCGGCAAGCGCCAGTCCTTGCAGGCGGTCATGAGTTGAAAAAATAATCGTTTTGTTGGGTTGTTGAGCAAGCCGCTTAATAATGGTTTTAAGCTGTTGACGATGGCCTTGGTCAAGATGTGAAAAGGGTTCGTCGAATAACAAAATATCGGGCTGATACACAATGGCCCGGGCAATAGCGGCACGCTTTAATTCTCCACCAGATAAAGTATCAGCTGCTTGGGCCGCAATATGCTGGAGATCAACCAGTTCTAATGCTTGCTCAATCAATGGTGCATGATGTTTGGAATGGATACCTTGCAAATTGAGTGCAAGCTTAAGATTGTTAGTCACGGTGCCTGTTAATAAATAGGGGTGTTGTGATACATAACCAATAGTTTGGCGTTGTGCGGGTGATAAAGGGGCTTGGGTAGCGCGTCCGGCGAAGACGATATCGCCTTCATCAGCTGTAGCCGTAAATGCCAACAGATCGAGTAATGTTGATTTCCCACCACCATTATCACCTAATAAGACGATGCATTTATGCTGAGGCAAAGTAAGGCTGGGAATGTCTAATATGCAATGTTGGCCGCGATGCACTTTGATATTGTTGAGTTGGTAGGCAGCAATCATGTTCGTTCTCTCTGCAGCCATGACAGTAAGAAATTGACGATAAAGGCGATTAACAATAGCAACAAGCCTAATGCGAGGCCTGTTTCAAATTCTCCCTTACTTGTTTCCAGTGCAATAGCGGTGGTCATGGTCCGGGTAAAACCTTCGATGTTGCCACCTAACATCATAGCGGCACCAACTTCGCCAATAGCACGACCAAACCCAGTAATAATGGCCGCGAGAATCGCAAAATGTGTTTGACGAGCAACATGAACTGCAAGGGTGAAGGGCTTGGCTCCAAGACTGATTAACGTGGGTACGAGGCGGGGGTCGGCCGACGTCACTGCGACAATAGTGAGGTTCATCATAATAGGAAAGATCAATATAGCTTCTGCGAGAATGATAGCGGTGGGTGTATATAATAATTCGAATTGGCCGAGCGGGCCTAAGCGGCTAAATAGACCATATAACAATAAACCGATGACCACTGTTGGCATGGCCATTAAGGTATTGAGCAGGTGTTGAATAAAATGTTTGCCAGAAAAATGATTGAGTGCAAACGCAATGCCAGCAGGAATAGCAATAAGTGCCGCGATCAATGCTGCAATCAATGATATCGAAACAGAATTAGCAACAACCTGATAAATTTCTTTATCAAAGGAGCTAATAAGCTGAAATGCTGCAGCTAATGAGTCAGCAAAATAGCTCATTTTAGAATCGCTAGTCGATCAGGCCTAAACGCTGACAGATAGTCAGAGTTGGATCGGTACGATTCATTGTGTAAAAATGCAAGCCAGGCGCTCCGGCATCAATCAATTTTTGAGTAAAGTCGGTCAAGAAATCGACAGTGAATGCTTGTAATGATTCCATATCATCACCGAAATCCTCAAGCCGTTTACGTAACCAGCGAGGAATTTCAGCGCCACAACCATCGGAAAAACGCGCTAACTGGATCAGATTATTGATTGGCATTATGCCCGGAATGATCGGGATATCAATGCCCTTAGCTTGGCAACGGTCAATGAAATAACGATAGGAATCAATATTATAAAAATACTGTGTTAATGCGCTATCGGCGCCCGCATCGACTTTCCGTTTGAAATTGTTTAGGTCGGCTTCAGCAGACGTTGCTTGTGGATGGACTTCAGGATACGCCGCTACTTCAATGGTGAAATGGTCACCAGATTGCTGGCGAATAAAATCAATTAATTCATTGGCGTAACGAAAGTCACCCGGATCCATCATGCCAGAAGGCAAATCACCTCTTAATGCGACTAAGCGGTGAATCCCATATGATTTATAGTTGTCGAGCAGGGCACGAATACCGTCAGCAGAAGAACCAATACATGATAAGTGTGGTGCTGCATCAATCCCGGTATTCGCAAAATTATTTTGAATATCGATAACAGCATCCACAGTATTATCTTGAGTTGAGCCGCCGGCACCAAAAGTGACTGAATAAAATTCAGGTTTTAACGGTATAAGTTGTTGCCGAACATCACGAATATTGGCAATGCCTTTTTCCGTTTTAGGTGGGAAAAATTCACAGCTAATGGTCAGTTTATGGGTCATAAGTTAAGCTCAAAATTTAATAACGATAATGATCAGGCTTGTAAGGCCCATTTTTATCCATACTGAGATAAGCTGCTTGTTCGTCAGTTAACTCGGTTAAATGGGCGCCAATTCGTCCTAAATGCAGTCGTGCTACTTTTTCATCTAATGATTTGGGTAATACATAGACTTCATTTTTGTAAGTATCACTATTTTCCCATAGTTCAATTTGTGCCATCACCTGATTGGTGAATGAAGCAGACATGACAAAACTAGGATGACCGGTTGCACAACCTAAATTCACTAAACGGCCTTCAGCTAATAGGGTGATGCGTTTGCCATCAGGGAAAATAATATGGTCGACTTGGTCTTTAATATTAACCCACTCATATTGACGTAATGATGCCACATCAATTTCGCTGTCAAAATGACCGATATTACAAACGATAGCCTCATTCTGCATTGCCTTCATATGGTCATGATTGATCACATTTACATTGCCCGTAGTGGTGACAAAAATATCACCGATGGCAGCCACATCATCCATATTGACAACGCGATAACCTTCCATCGATGCCTGTAATGCACAGATAGGATCGATTTCTGTCACCATGACAGTTGCGCCCATACCTTTAAATGCTTGAGCACAGCCTTTACCAACATCTCCGTAGCCCAAAACTACGCAAATTTTGCCCGCGACCATGACATCGGTGGCACGTTTGATACCATCTAATAACGATTCGCGGCAACCATATAAATTATCAAATTTAGATTTGGTGACGGAATCATTAACGTTGATAGCAGGGACTTTTAATGAACCTTCTTTCATCATTTCATATAGACGATGGACGCCAGTGGTGGTTTCTTCTGATAAGCCTCTCACATCCTTCAATAATTCAGGATATTCATCGTGCATGATTTGTGTTAAATCACCGCCATCATCCAAAATTAAGTTTGGCCGCCAATTTTCAGGACCAAAAATAGTTTGTTTAATACACCAAATGGCTTCTTCATTGGTTTCACCTTTCCAAGCAAAGACGGGAATATCCTGGACGGCAATTGCGGCAGCGGCTTGATCTTGGGTGGAGAAAATATTGCAGGATGACCAACGTATATCCGCACCCAGGTCGATTAAAGTTTCGATTAATACCGCGGTTTGAATAGTCATATGCAAGCAACCAGCAATGCGAGCCCCAGCTAATGGGTTTTTGCCAGCATATTCTGCACGAATAGCCATTAACCCTGGCATTTCTGTTTCGGCAATCTTGATTTCTTTTGCCCCCCATTCCGCCAAGCTAATATCGGCAATTTTATAATCAGGCGTTAAGTTTTCAACAGGTGAGTTCATGTTCGGAAATTATCCTTAAGGTATTCTTCTATTAAATGCCAGCGGCATTACGTAATGTGTCGGCGAGATCGGTGCGTTCCCATGTGAATTCAGCTTCTTCACGGCCAAAGTGGCCATAAGCAGCAGTGGCTTGATAAATGGGCCGAATCAAGTCCAACATTTTAACTAGGCCGACAGGGCGTAAATCAAAATACTCACGAACTAAAGTTTCAAGTTTTTGTTCAGAAATCTTACCGGTGCCAAAGGTTTCAATGCTAATGGATGTTGGCTCTGCGACTCCTATGGCATAAGAAACCTGAATTTCACAACGATCGGCTAAGCCGGCAGCAACAATGTTTTTAGCCACATAACGACCAGCATAAGTAGCTGAACGATCGACTTTTGAAGGATCCTTGCCGGAGAAAGCACCGCCGCCATGACGCGCCATGCCGCCGTATGTATCTACAATAATTTTACGCCCGGTCAGGCCGGCATCACCTACCGGTCCACCGATGACAAATCGGCCGGTTGGATTAATGTGGTATTTGGTATCACTGCTGATCCATTCTGCCGGCAGGATCGGGTCAATAATATGGGTGCGTACCAGTTCTTCCAGGTCACTCAATGAAATGTCTTCTGAATGTTGGGTCGACAGGACTACAGCATCAATCCCCACCGGTTTGCCATTTTCATAACGGAAAGTAAGCTGGCTTTTCGCATCCGGACGCAGGTAGCTCTTGCCATCATCGATATTGCGCCTTATTTAGGTCTGGTGCTTGACCAGTTCATGTGAGTAATGGATGGGCGCAGGCATCAGCACATCAGTTTCGTTACTGGCGTAGCCAAACATCAAACCCTGGTCACCGGCACCCTGGGATTTTTTATCTTCACGGTCAACGCCCTGGTTAATATCACCAGACTGTTTGCCGATAATATTGATAATCCCGCAGGTACGGCCGTCATAACCCATCTCAGATGAG
>JAUXFA010000164.1 GCA_030620285.1 Piscirickettsiaceae bacterium | reverse complement strand
GGTTTTGATCAAACAAGCCTATTTGCCAATATGTTTCATGGCCTGTTGTATTTCTTGCCAATCTATCTGACCACGCTCATTGCCGGTGGTACCTTTGAAGTATTATTTGCTGCAGTGCGTAACCATGAGGTTAACGAAGGCTTCTTGGTAACATCAATGTTATATACCCTGATTTTACCGGCCTCAACACCTTTATGGCAGGTCGCTTTGGGTATTATCTTTGGTGTGGTAATCGGTAAAGAAGTGTTTGGTGGAACCGGTAAAAACTTCCTCAATCCAGCGTTAACAGGTCGGGCATTTTTATACTTTGCCTATCCTGCTCAAATGTCTGGTGATGCTATTTGGACAGCTATTGATGGCTTTAGTGGTGCTACACCATTAGCACTTGCTGCAGCCGGCGGCTTAGAAGCCGTTATTGGCTCCGGCTTTACTTGGACGCAATCATTCCTAGGTTCTATGCAAGGTTCATTGGGTGAAACATCGACTCTGGCCTGTTTGCTCGGGGCAGGATTCCTACTCTATACCCGTGTTGCGTCATATCGAATTATCTTCGGCGTATTCGCAGGCATGGTAGCGACCTCATTGTTATTTAACCTGATCGGGAGCGATACCAATCCTATGTTTGCATTGCCTTGGTATTGGCATCTCACCTTAGGCGGTTTTGCTTTCGGCATGATCTTTATGGCAACCGATCCTGTGTCGGCAGCGATGACCGATAAAGGTCGTTGGATTTACGGCTTCTTAATTGGTTTTATGACAGTATTGATTCGAGTGGTTAATCCCGCTTTCCCAGAAGGCATCATGTTAGCCATTCTATTTGCCAATATTTTTGCACCACTGATTGATCACTTTGTGGTGCAGGCCAATGTTAAACGAAGATTAGAGCGAAGTTAAGGCTATGGCAGAAAATAATAATCAACAAGGGTTCTTCGGCAGCATACTGAGCTTGCCCAATGATAATCCCAAAAAAACCATTATCGTGGCAGCCTTACTTTGTCTGGTGTGCTCAATATTAGTGTCAACTTCAGCGGTAGTATTAAAACCACTACAAATCGCTAATAAAGAAGCTGATATTAAAAAGAATATCCTAGCAGTCACCGGCCTATTAACGGAAGATGGCGATGTTAATGCGCTATTTGAACAATTTGAAGTCAAAGTAGTCGATCTTGAAACTGGTGCATATGCTGATATCGACGCTGCTACTTACGACCAAGGTAAAGCTGCTGGCGATCCTGAACAAAGTATTGAACTCTCAGCGGAACAAGATATCGCCGGCATCGGACGACGCGCCAAATTAGCCTCTCTTTATTTATTAAAAGATGGTGATGAGATATCCCAAGTCGTGCTACCAATTCATGGTTATGGCTTATGGTCGACCTTATATGGCTTTATCGCCTTTGAAAGCGATTTTAATACCATAAAAGGCCTGCAATTCTATGCCCACGCTGAAACACCCGGCCTAGGTGGTGAAGTCGATAATCCAAAATGGCGACAGCAATGGCAAGGCAAAAAAGCCTTTAATGACAATGGCGAATTAAAGATTGAAGTTGTCCGAGGCCATGTCGACTTTAAAGTAGCAGGTGCAGAACATCAGGTTGACGGCTTATCTGGCGCCACACTGACTAGCCGAGGCGTTTCAAATCTAGTCAATTACTGGCTAGGCGATCATGGCTTTGGCCCTTATTTGAAACAAATGAATGCCGGCATGGATAAAGCGGAGAAATAATAATGGCAAGCGAAATGAAAAAAGCGGTCTTCGACCCACTTGTTGATAACAACCCCATCACCTTACAAGTATTAGGGGTTTGCTCTGCTCTAGCTGTGACCACGAATATGATGGCCGCTTTAATAATGAGCATCGCCCTCACTACAGTAACGGCCTTTTCCGGTGCCATTATCAGCTCGATTAGAAATCACATTCCTTCTAGCATTCGCATTATCGTGCAAATGACCATCATCGCCTCATTGGTCATCGTGGTTGATCAATTACTCAAAGCCTACGCATACGAAGCCAGCAAACAGCTATCTGTTTTTGTTGGCCTGATTATTACCAACTGTATCGTACTGGGCCGAGCAGAAGCTTATGCAATGAAAAATCCACCGATGATGAGCTTTGTCGATGGTATCGGTAATGGACTGGGCTATAGCTTAATCTTAATGATTGTTGGTTTTTTCCGTGAACTCCTTGGTGCTGGCAAATTGTTTGGTCATCAGATCATTCCTGTCGCCAATGAAGGTGGCTGGTATATTCCCAATGGTTTGATGCTATTACCGCCAAGTGCTTTCTTTGTCATCGGCTTGTTGATTTGGGCAATTCGTAGCTGGAAAAAAGAACAAATTGAAGATCCGGATTACCAGATTCACCAAGTTCACCGGACGGAGATCCTATAGATGGAGCATTATTTAAGTCTCTTTATCCGTTCTATTTTTATTGAGAACCTTGCCTTAGCATTCTTCTTAGGAATGTGTACCTTCCTCGCGGTTTCTAAGAAAATTGAAACAGCCTTAGGTTTAGGTATCGCGGTTATTTTGGTGCAAGCGATTACCTTACCAGCCAATAACCTCATTTACCAATATCTACTAAAAGATGGTGCCCTTGCATGGGCAGGTTATCCTGATGTTGATTTAAGCTTTTTGGGGCTAATCAGTTATATCGGTGTGATTGCAGCGATGGTGCAAATTCTTGAAATGGCAATGGATAAATATGCCCCTGCACTCTATAACGCCTTGGGGATCTTCCTACCACTCATCACCGTTAACTGTGCCATCTTAGGGGGTACTTTGTTTATGGTGGAACGTGATTATAACTTAGCAGAAAGTGCTGTTTATGGTGTCGGCAGTGGCTTAGGCTGGGCATTGGCCATTACTGCTATCGCTGGTATTCGCGAAAAACTTAAATATTCAGACGTACCAGATGGCTTGCAGGGTCTTGGTATTACCTTTATTACTGCTGGTTTAATGGCAATGGGCTTTATGGCATTCTCGGGGATTCAACTGTAATGGAAATTATACTCGGCATTGTATTGTTCACGCTGATTATTATGGCGCTGGTATTTTTAATCCTGAGCGCTCGATCACGACTGGTCTCCACGGGTGATGTTGCTATCAGCATTAATGGTGAAAAAACCGTGCACACTCCCGCTGGCGGTAAGTTATTGGGCGCCTTAGCTGATGCAGAACTATTTGTCTCCTCTGCCTGTGGCGGTGGTGGTACTTGTGGTCAATGTACGGTCAAAATATTTGAAGGTGGCGGCTCTATCCTTGCTACTGAAGAATCACATATTACCAAACGTGAAGCTACTGAAGGTCACCGGCTTGCTTGCCAAGTTGCTGTTAAACAAGATATGAAGATCCAGGTGCCAGAAGAAGTCTTCGGCGTCAAAAAATGGCAATGTACTGTGCGGTCCAACGACAATGTGGCCACCTTTATCAAAGAACTAATACTTGAATTACCCACTGGTGAAAATGTTGATTTCAAAGCGGGTGGTTTTATTCAAATAGAATGTCCACCCCATGTCAGCGAATATAAAACTTTTGATATTGATGAGGAATATCGTGAAGACTGGGATCGCTTTGATATGTGGCGTTATACCTCTAATGTAAAAGAAGATGTTATACGAGCCTACTCAATGGCGAACTACCCCGAGGAAGAAGGCATTATCATGCTCAATGTGCGGATTGCATCACCTCCGCCTGGCGCTGATGATGGCATTGCACCCGGACAAATGTCATCTTATATCTTCAACTTAAAAGCCGGTGACAACGTCACTATATCGGGGCCATTTGGTGAGTTTTTTGCCAAAGAGACCGATAAAGAGATGGTGTTTATTGGTGGTGGTGCAGGTATGGCGCCAATGCGATCTCATCTCTTTGACCAACTCCGCCGCCTTAAAAGCAAACGCAAAATATCTTTCTGGTATGGTGCTAGAAGCGCACGTGAAATGTTCTACGTTGAAGATTTTGACACCCTACAAGCAGAAAATGACAACTTCCAATGGCATGTTGGCCTCTCTGATCCGATGGAAGAAGATAACTGGACTGGCCATACCGGCTTTATTCACAACATATTGCGTGACAGTTACTTAAATGGTCATCCCGCACCAGAAGACTGCGAATATTATATGTGTGGTCCACCGATGATGAATGCTGCCGTCATTAATATGCTGGAAGATCTTGGGGTCGAGCCAGACAATATATTCTTGGATGACTTCGGCTAATGTCCATTTTTATCGC
>JAUXFA010000094.1 GCA_030620285.1 Piscirickettsiaceae bacterium | reverse complement strand
GCAGCAGCAGCTAAGTTGCAGGGTGAAGCAGAACAACGCAAAGTCAAATTGGTTGCAGCTGGTGATGTTAACATCATGGCTAATGCTGGTATCGAAGGCAAGTTATTCGGTTCAGTTGGTGCGTTGGATATTATTGAAATATTAAATGCAGCTGGCGCTGATATTGAACGTAGTGAAGTACGCCTGCCAGATGGGCCATTACGCCACACGGGTGAATTCAATGTTGATATTCAGTTGCATTCAGATGTTATTGTGCCAGTAAAAATTACAATAACTTCAGAAGCGCAAATTCAAGCGTTAGCTGAAGCCGCTGTAGCTGATAAAGCTAAAGCAGCCGCTTTAGAAGAAGCTGAAGCGATTGCCAAAGCACAAGAAGAAGCGTAAAAAGTAAGACCAATGGAGCTGTTTCTGACAGCTCCATTTTATTCTATTTAACTAAGTCGCCACGAATGTGGTTTTAGTTGTCTTTAAATAATGAGATAGAGGTGTTCGAGGACTGCTGTGGAAGATAATTCCTATAAAGATATGGCCACAGAGGCATTAAAAGTTCCTCCTCATTCTATTGAAGCTGAGCAATCTGTGCTTGGCGGCCTTATGCTTGATAATTCCAGCTGGGAAAAGGTGGCGGACTTAATTGTCGAAAATGACTTTTATCGCCGTGATCATCAGCTTATCTTCAAAGCTATTGCAGCCTTAGCTGAAAATTCTCAACCGGTCGATGTTATTACTCTTGCTGAGTACCACGATTCACGAGGTGAATTAGATCAAGTTGGCGAACTAGCTTATTTAGGTTTATTAGCTCGTGATACACCGAGTGCTGCCAACATTGTTGCCTATGCGTCTATTGTCCGCGAACGGTCAATCTTAAGACAGTTAATTACTGTTGGGACTTCCATTTCAAATGTTGCCTTTAACCCTGAAGGTCGCAATAGCGATGAAATGTTGGATCTGGTTGAGCGGCAAGTTTTTGAGATTGCTGAAAAAGGTGCTAAACGGGCAGGGGGCTTTATTCAAGTTAAGGAAGTATTGAGCAAGGTTGTTGACCGTATTGACACCTTATTTGAACAAGACAGCCCAATCACTGGCTTATCAACTGGATTTACTGACTTTGATATGCAAACGGCGGGCTTGCAACCCGCTGATTTAGTGATTATTGCAGGACGCCCATCTATGGGTAAAACAACATTTGCGATGAATCTTGCTGAGAATGCAGCCATTCAAAGTAAAGAGCCAGTGGCGGTGTTTAGTATGGAAATGCCTGCTGATTCATTGGCTATGAGAATGTTATCGTCATTAGGTCAAATTGATCAGCATCGCTTACGTACAGGTAAGTTAAATGATGATGATTGGCCAAGGTTAACATCGGCGATTGCTTTATTAAATGAAGCTCCCTTATTTATAGATGATACACCGGCATTAACGGTAACAGAATTACGTGCTCGTGCTCGACGATTAAAACGAGAACATGGTTTGAGTATGGTGGTGATTGACTATATTCAATTGATGCAGGGCAGTGGTAAAAATAATGAGAATCGTACGACAGAAGTATCGGAGATTTCGCGCTCACTTAAAGCATTGGCAAAAGAACTCAATGTACCGGTTGTTGCCTTATCTCAATTAAATCGGAGTTTAGAACAACGAACGGATAAGCGTCCGGTGATGTCAGATTTGCGTGAGTCGGGTGCGATTGAGCAAGATGCCGATGTGATTGTATTTATTTATCGTGATGAAGTGTATAACGCAGATTCACCAGAAAAAGGTAAAGCAGAGATTCTTATCAGTAAACAGCGAAACGGACCAATAGGTAAAGTCTTTCTTACTTTCCAAGGTAAATATACTCGATTTGAGAATTTTGCCTATAACAATTACGATGATTATGGTGATGAATAGTTGTGCAATCCTATCCTGTTGCCAATATTGATCTAGCTGCACTCAAATATAATCTATCTCGAGTTAAACAACTCGCGCCTAATAGTCAGATCATGTCAGTCATTAAGGCTAATGCTTATGGCCATGGTCTTGTGCCAGTAGCGCAAGCATTATCCGATAGTGACGCCTTTGCGGTAGCAAGATTATCGGAAGGATTGCAGTTACGCCAAGCCGGTATTCAGCAGCCTATCGTATTATTAGAAGGCGTGATATCACAGCAAGAGTTGAAACTGGCGGTAGAGAATTCACTGTCACTTGTTTTTCATAATCAACCACAAATTAAGCTGGTTAGTGAAGCCGACTTAGGAACGCCATTAGCGTTTTGTTGGTTGATGGTTGAGACAGGCATGCATCGTCTGGGCATCAAGATTGAAGAGCTTGAACAATCGTTAAGACGGTTAAATGATAGTCCTGCTATATCAGGTCAACTGGGTTTAATGAGTCACTTTGCGAATTCAGATAATTTGAATGATCCGCGTAATGGTCAGCAGTTAGCTGCACTAAAACAGTGTGCAGTGGATAGCGATATCTTATTAAGTATGGCTAATTCCGGCGCAATTTTATCCTTTGCTGACAGTCACGGTGATTGGGTTCGTCCCGGCCTGATGCTTTATGGTGTTTCACCTTTTGAGAATCAATCAGCAAGTGATTTAGATTTAAAACCAGTGATGCAGTTAAAGTCGGTATTAATTGCCATTCAAGAGCTGCATGCAGGTGATCAAGTGGGTTATGGTGGCGATTGGAGCGCATTAAAACCAACAACAGTTGGTATTGTCAGTATCGGTTATGGTGATGGTTATAGTCGTCAACTTTCGAATAATGGCTCGGTATTAATTAATGGTGATATCGTTTCTGTATTAGGAAGGGTATCAATGGATATGATTGCTATCGATATTACTCATATTGCTGATGCCGAAATCAATACTGAAGTAATACTATGGGGTAGTGATGAGTTATCTGTCGAAAGTATTGCAAGGCAGGCTAAAACGATTCCATATGAACTGCTGTGTCAGATCAGTGAACGGGTGAAGAGGAATTATCACCGTGGCTAAGATTAAACGTGTTTATAGCTGTAAAGAATGTGGCGCTCAAACACCGCAATGGGCAGGACGGTGTGGAGAGTGTGGTGCATGGAATAGTTTAACAGAAGAAATTCAGGCTTCGGCCTCAGCGACTAGTCAAGCTGCCATTACCCGTCATAGTGGTTACGCGGGCCAGCAAAAAAGTGAAGTTCAATCCTTAAGCCAAGTGACTTCTGAAAAAGCCATTCGTTGGACAACCGGTTTAGCTGAATTAGATCGGGTATTAGGTGGTGGATTAGTTACTGGTTCCGTTGTACTGATCGGTGGTGACCCTGGTATTGGTAAATCAACTTTATTATTGCAGGCGATGGCAATGATGGCTAAAACCAGTGGTGTGAGTCCGTTATATATCAGTGGTGAAGAATCATTACAGCAAATACGACTACGCGCAGAACGGTTGCAATTAGAGAAAACACCCTTAGATTTATTAGCTGAAACGCATGCGGAACAAATGATTGCGACGGCTCAAGTGCGACAACCGCAAGTGGTGGTCATTGATTCAATTCAAACGGTCTTTACCGAATTATTACAATCTGCACCTGGTACTGTGGCACAGGTACGCGAGAGTGCAGCTCAGTTAGTTCGGTTCGCCAAATCCAGTGGTACTACATTGATTTTAGTTGGCCATGTGACTAAACAAGGCTCAATAGCTGGTCCGCGGGTATTGGAGCATATGGTAGATACTGTGTTGTATTTTGAAGGTGATACATCCACTCGATTTAGGATATTGCGCGCGGTTAAAAATCGCTTTGGTGCGGTCAATGAGTTGGGTGTGTTTGCGATGACGGAGCTTGGCTTGAAAGAGGTGAGTAATCCATCAGCAATCTTTTTATCTCGGGGTGCAGAATCACTTTCAGGCAGTGTGGTGACGGTTATCCGAGAAGGTAGCCGTCCGATGTTGGTGGAGGTTCAGGCTTTAGTTGATGATAGTCCATTGGGTAATCCAAGGCGGGTTTCAGTGGGCTTAGACCAAAATCGTTTAGCAATGCTATTGGCAATATTGCATCGTCATGGCGGCATTACCTGTAGTGATCAAGATGTATTTATCAATGTTGTCGGCGGGGTTAAACTCAGTGAAACCGGTGCCGATCTGGCGATATTAGCAGCTGTATTATCCAGTCTTAGAAATAAACCAATTCCACAAGATTGGATATTATTTGGTGAGGTGGGGCTCACCGGTGAAATTCGACCTGTGCAAGCGGGTGAGGAACGGATTCAAGATGCCGCTAAGCATGGCTTTACTCATGTGATTGTGCCAAAAGCAAATGCACCGAGGAAAGCGATTAAGGGGATTAAAGTTATTGCTGTTCAGCATTTATCGGAAGCAATCGCGGCCTTACAGTAAATTAACGGATGAGGGCCGATAATTCACGGTGTAATAATGCCTCATCACCTAAATTCAACTCAACTAATCGTTTTAAATGAGTGATGCTATCTAAATCAATATGTTCGCAGCTAAAAGCAACTGATTGTTGATCAATATGGGCTGCTGAAGCTTCCATTTTAATAACAAGTTGAGCATTTTCCAGTAAAATATCAATTCGGTATTTATCATCCATTTGGCCTCGCCAACCGGCAGGTTTTTCGAGCAAAATACCTTTTAGTGAAATATCAATCACTTCACAGTTTAGATGCAATTCGCCTTTTTCAGTATTAATATGTGCTTTTGCGTGAAACGGAATGCGGCTGAATCGGCGACGTTCAGTAGGATTGTTAGTAGACATGGGCAGCTCCGTGGTAGATTAGTTAAATATTAACACCGATTGGTGAAAAAGGAGTACAGCATGTTGTGGGTGAAAGCCTTTCACGTTATCTTTGTTATAACATGGTTTGCCGCATTATTTTATTTGCCGCGACTGTTTGTCTACCACGCTATGTGTGATGATCAAGCAGGAAATGAACGGTTTAAGGTAATGGAAGGGAAATTATATCGAGGCATTATGACGCCAAGTGCAATGTTGACGTTGGTGTTTGGTGTTTGGCTATTGAGTTTTTATACAATTGAGCAGCTTAGTACGGTGCATTGGTTGCATATTAAGCTGATATTAGTGGCATTATTAATTGGCTATCATCTGTACTGCGGTCATTTACTGAAACAATTTAGTGATGATGCCAATCGACGTTCACATGTATTTTATCGTTGGTTTAATGAGTTGCCAGTATTGATATTGATTGCGGTGATTATCTTAGCGATTGTAAAACCTTTTTGAGCTATAAATAATTGACCTCTCAACTTTTGAGAGGTCAATATAAGCCGTCTTTATTAGTCGTTATATTCAAATATTTTCACAACACGTTGCACCCCGGCAGACGTGGTGACAATATTGACTGCATTTTGAGCTTCAGTATGGCTGACAATTCCCATTAGATAGACAATGCCGTGTTCGGTAACCACTTTGACGTAGAACGGGTTAACACCATCGCCGGTCGCTAATTTTGTTTTGATTTTTGATGTGATCCACGTGTCGCTACTGCGCGAAGGGAGTGCGCTCGGGGCAGCAATAATCAATTCATTATGGATGCGTCTGACTTTAGGAATAGCTTTTATTTCAGAATTTATTTGCTGTTTTAGTTCTTCGGTTGGTGTTTCGCCGGAAGACGGGACCAGCAACGCCCTCACCACCGAGGAACTGCGCACCGTGGTCACCGAGGCCGG
>JAUXFA010000281.1 GCA_030620285.1 Piscirickettsiaceae bacterium | reverse complement strand
ATAGCCAAACAATAACATCAAAAAACACCTACAGGTGTCATTTTTTTGACAACCCTATTAAAAAGTGCTTAACTTCAACTTTCTTAATAACTTACATCAATAATATTGATCTGAGTTTAAGCTTTTGGAGTGCACAATGAGTGCGAATAATGTACTGCTGGTTGATATCGATCCTGATCGTCGAGAGCTGTTATCAACATTAGTTGAATTTATTAATTGCCAGCCCGTAATGGTGCACGATCCTGAGTTATGGTTTGACGATGCTGGTGAGTTATCTGATATTGTGATGGCCATTGTTGGAGACTGTGGCGATAAACATCAAACCAAACAATTATTACGCGAATTAGTCAATCATGAAGCCCGTGTGCCCGTATTCACACTCGAATTGCCACAATCAGAAGTGAATGACTTCCCTGGCACATTAGGTTCTCTTCGGTTCCCAGTTAAATACCCTCAATTAAGTAATGCCTTACAGCAAGCAACGGTTTATAGAGGCAACCGTGAGTCACGTGATTCACAACAAAGTGATATTCGAACTCTTGTTGGAAATAGCCGTGCAATGAAAGCGGTTCAACAAATGATTGATCAAGTGTCTGACTCTGAAGCAAATGTATTGATTTTGGGTGAATCCGGTACCGGTAAGGAAGTTGTTGCCCGTAACTTACATCATTTCTCATCACGGCGAAGCAAACCTTTTGTGCCGGTCAATTGTGGTGCTATTCCGGCAGAATTACTTGAAAGTGAATTATTTGGTCATGAAAAAGGTTCCTTTACCGGTGCTATTACTGCTCGCAAGGGCCGATTTGAGATGGCAGAAGGTGGCACATTGTTCTTGGATGAAATTGGTGATATGCCGCTACCAATGCAAGTTAAGTTGTTACGTGTTTTACAAGAGCGTACTTACGAGAGAATTGGTAGCAATAAAACATTAACTGCCGATGTACGGGTTATCGCCGCAACACATCGAGATCTCGAAGTACATATTGCAGAAGGTCGTTTTAGAGAAGATTTATTTTATCGCTTAAATGTATTCCCGATTGAAATGCCAGCACTGCGTGAGCGACCCGAAGATATTCCCTTATTGATTAATGAATTGATTATTCGTATTGAGCATGAAAACCGTGGCACGGTACGGTTAACTCCGGCAGCCATTGGCTCATTATGCCGGTATCCATGGCCAGGGAATGTGCGTGAATTGGCCAATGTAGTTGAACGTTTGGTGATTCTCTATCCCTATGGAACCGTAGATTTTGATGATATACCGGAGAAATTCCAGATAGAAGGTGAGGATTTACCTGAGCTAGTGACACAAGTCATAGAGCAGACTCCTGAACCGAAAGAAATGAAAAAACCACCCTTAGTAAGCAGTTCAGAACCGAGTCAAAAAACAGCTGATCTTGAAGGCCTTCCGGAAGATGGGCTAGATCTAAAAGAACATTTAGCAAACTTAGAATATTTACTGATCAAACAAGCCTTAGATGAAGCCTCTGGCGTGGTGGCTCATGCTGCCACTCGACTTAAAATGCGACGCACGACTCTGGTTGAGAAGATGCGTAAGTACGGAATTCAGCGTGATGGTGAGGCTTAGTGAATAGCTGTCAAAGGCTTGACTATAGGATTTGTAATATTGTAACTTGATGATATATATCTAGAAATAGATAAGGCATGGTTTTTGCTCAATACGAATATAGTTAACTTATTCGATTATGGAGCAAGACTTTATGAGCCTTAACCCGATTGCCAAATCCAACACCGGCAAAAGGAACAGCAAGCCTGTTGGCCTTACATCGTCTGTCACCTCAATAGAACAGCATCTATCGTCCAACAGTCACCTTAAAAACTATCAACAAGCTGAAGATGCAACTCGTCTAGCGAATCGAATGATACGGTTATTAGAAGTGCTTCCAGGCGGTGTGGTGGTGTTGAATGGCGAAGGTATTATTCAGCAATGCAATACCGCGGCAATCAGTTTATTAGGTGAGCCTTTAGAAGGTGAACGTTGGGCTGATGTCATTAAACGTGCTTTTTCTCCCCAATCTAACAATAGCCATGATGTGCCTTTAGTGGATGGTCGCCTAGTGCATATATCAACCAGTCCTTTGGATGGTGAGCCGGGGCAAATAGTGTTGATAAATGATGTAACAGAAACCCGTCAATTGCAGCTTAAAGTGTCTCATTTACAACGATTATCTGCTATGGGTGAAATGGCTGCTAGATTAGCCCACCAGATCCGTACGCCTTTATCGTCAGCATTGCTTTATATTTCGCCCTTATTGAAAAAAAATGTCGATAGTTCCTTGCAACAGCGTTTTGCTCAAAAATTACACAATAGCATTAGCCACATGGAACAATTGGTGAAGGATATGTTGGCCTTTTCTCGTGGTGATATGGCGCAACCAGCGCCGGTATCAGTCAACGAATTACTAGCGGCAGTAGAACAACAATTTCAGGTTCAGCCAGAAGCAGAAAAATTTAATTTGGAAGTGAATAATTCAGTAGAAGATGGCTATTTT
>JAUXFA010000204.1 GCA_030620285.1 Piscirickettsiaceae bacterium | reverse complement strand
CAAGCGTGTAAGTTGGGCTTTTTACCTTGCCTGTATGCCCTAGTTGTTGAATAAGCGCACGCGATAATGTGGTTTTCCCCGCGCCAAGATCACCTTCAAGATGTATGGTGAATTGTTGGTCGGGACATAGTTGGGCGAGCTGTTTTCCCAGATCTAATGTCGCTAATTCATCTGCAAGATATATTTCCATGCACGATTTAAAATAGCTTATTAATAAATAAGGTTAGATAAATGCCTTAGATGCGGCACCAGATCCATAGCTAACATCCCGCGTTCACCGTCTTGTTCCGCTGCTTTATCTCCTGCCATGCCATGTAATGTGACGCCCACACAAGCCGCATCCATTAATGGGAAGCTTTGGGCGAGTAAGCCGCCGATAACGCCGGCAAGCACATCACCCATACCACCACTACCCATACCAGGGTTGCCCCATGTTGAGAGTCTTGTTGGTGAATCACCATTGTAGATAAGTGTACCTGAGCCTTTTAATACGGCCACACCACCATATAATTTGTGCAATTCGTTTGCTGCCTCAAAGCGGTCAGCTTGGATGTCGGCTGATGAGCAGTTTAATAAGCGTGCAGCTTCGCCAGGATGTGGGGTTAGAATCCAATTATCGTGGTGTTGAGGATTTTGACTCAACATATTGAGTGCATCTGCATCGACAACCATTGGAAGATTACTGGCGATTGCTTGCTCGAATAACATTTCGCCCCATTCACATTGCCCCAAACCTGGGCCAATAGTTAATGCATTGGCTCGTTGAATTAATGGGGAAAGATCATCAGGTGTTTCAACGCCATAGCACATCAATTCAGGGCGAACGAGGTTGAGTAGAGGACCATGTTCGGATCGTGTTGCAATACTCGTTAAGCCTGCCCCTACTCGAGCACCCGCTTCCGCAGCAACACGGGCTGCTCCAGACATACCATAGTCACCACCAATAATTAGTAGATGACCATATAAACCTTTATGACCAGTACGTTCACGTGGTGCTAAACGTTCAGCATCATTTTCTAGACTGACACGGCGCGCGACAGGGGTGAATTCTTTATAGATAGCTGAAGGGATATTTAAAGAATCAAAGCAGACAGAGCCACAGTAATTGGGGCCGTCACCTAGGAAAAGACCTTTATTAAGTCCCATGAAGCTTAAGCAAATGGTTGCCTTTACGGCGCAACCCATTGCGCTGCCATTGTCGGCATGGAGACCAGAAGGAATATCTAATGACAGTACTGGGGTGCGGTGAGCAATGTTTATAGCATTAATAACTTCTTTATATTCACCCACAACATCACGGTTTAGGCCCGATCCCATCATCGCATCAACAATGACATCAGTAGAGGGTAATTTACCTTCAAAGCGCTGAATTTTAGTGCCAGTCGCTAAGACAGCATCACGAGCCGTAGTTGTTTCAGTGGTGAGGTTAGCATCGTCACCTGCTTGAAATATCACAACACGGTAATTGGCATCAATTGCGGCGCGAGCAAGTTCAAAACCATCGCCACCATTATTGCCGGTACCACAGATTATCAATAGTCTTTCTGCTTGTGGCCAATGATTTTTTATACAGGTTAGGGCAGCCGCACCTGCGCGGCCCATAAGCTCAGCAGCTGAAATATCATATTGCTCGGTAATTATCTGATCGAGAGCACGTGTTTGTTCAGCAGTATAGAGATCATGTGGCAGGTTAAGCATGAATTTATTCCAATGTATAAACGTTAGGTGTCGCCTATAATAGCCTGCATGAACGAAATAAATACAGCTTTCGTAGCAAATAATTTGTTAGATAAAATGAGAACCTGGTCACAATCTTATGGTTTTCAGCAACTTGGAATAAGTGATATTAATCTGCAAGATGCTGAGAAATCATTAGTAGATTGGGTGCAAGCTGGATTTCATGGTGAAATGGGCTATATGGTTCGCCATGGCACTAAACGGAGTCGGCCTGAAGAGTTACTGCCGGGAACCATTCGGGTCATCACTGTACGAATGGATTATTGGCCTGACGTAGCAGAGGAACCATGGTCAGTATTAGAAAATGATCAGCAGGGCTTTATTTCTCGCTATGCCTTAGGGCGAGATTATCATAAATTAATGCGGCAACGGCTATTGAAGCTTTCCAATAAGATACAACAAGAAGTGGGTGAGATGGGTTTTCGTGTTTTTTGCGATAGTGCACCCGTTATGGAAAAGGCATTGGCAGAGAAATCGGGATTAGGTTGGTTAGGAAAGCATAGCAATATACTCAATCGAGAGCATGGTTCCTATTTCTTCCTAGGTGAAATATACACCGATTTACCGTTGCCAGTCACCGAGTCAATTTCTGATCATTGTGGGTCATGTGAGGCATGCATTGATATTTGTCCGACACAAGCCATTGTCGCACCTTATAAAGTGGATGCCAGACGATGTATTTCTTATTTAACAATTGAGTTGCGTGACAGTATTCCTGTGGAATTTCGGTCAATGATGGGCAATCGGATTTATGGATGTGATGATTGTCAGTTGGTATGTCCTTGGAATAAGTTTGCCCAAGCCACGGTAGAATCGGATTATCTTCCAAGACATGGTTTGGATTCACCACAATTAGTGGATCTGTTTTCATGGACAGAACAAGAATTTCTAACTAGATTAGAAGGTAGCCCCATTAGACGAATTGGTTATCAATGTTGGTTACGAAATATTGCGGTGGCCTTAGGAAATGCGACTACCACACCGGAAATAGTCTCGGCCTTAACAACTCGGCTAGATGCCTGTTCAGAGCTGGTAAAAGAACATATTAACTGGGCATTGGAACAGCATAAGCATGGATAATAATCATGTAAAAGACATCACAGTACTTATCGAGAAACGCTTAGAACGCCGTAAAATAATGCAGTATGGCTTGGGATCATTATTTGCGACGGCACTGCCTTTTCCCGTATTAGCCGAAGTGGTTAGTAATAAAAATGATGCAGTGGTTACCAGCAAACTATTAGGCTTTAATGCTGTTCCAGCGGCACATTTATTAGACAATATTGTTGTACCAGAAGGCTATATCGCGGAGGTTCTTTACCGCTGGGGGGATCCAATTTCTGATGGCCCAAGCTTTAAAATGGATGGCTCTAATACGGCGAAGGATCAGTTACAACAAGCGGGCATGCATCATGATGCGGTGCAATATTATCCATTACCGAAAGGTTCTGATAATGCCAATCATGGCTTATTAGTAATGAATCATGAATATATTGACGCTCAGCTATTACATGCTGGTGGCGGGGTATTTAATTCGTTAGCTGCATACACAGTAGAAAAGACATTAAAAGAACAATATGCCCATGGGGTATCAGTGATAGAGGTATGTAAAGAGAAGGATGGTTGGCAGATTGTACGACCTTCAAACTATGCACGACGAATTACAGCGACAACACCGATGTCAGTATCAGGGCCTGTTGCTGGAACGTCATATATTAAAACAAAAGAAGATCCCCACGGACGGGAAATATTAGGTACTTTGAATAATTGCTCTAATGGTAAAACGCCTTGGGGAACGTATCTGACTTGCGAAGAAAATTTTAATGATTATTTTGACTTAAATTCGATTGCAAATAGCAGTGAAAAACAAAGGAGAGCAT
>JAUXFA010000065.1 GCA_030620285.1 Piscirickettsiaceae bacterium | reverse complement strand
TTCGGATTTTGACAGCATTAATTCGTGATAAACAGGTTGGTAAAAATATTGTGCCTATCGTGCCAGATGAAGCGCGTACTTTTGGTATGGAAGGTTTGTTCCGCTCATTTGGGATTTATTCATCGTCAGGTCAATTATATGAACCTGAAGATTCAGGAAAAGTCATGTGGTATCGCGAAGATACTAAGGGGCAGATCCTACAAGAAGGTATTAATGAAGCAGGGGCGATGGCTGAGTGGGTATCAGCGGCCACAGCCTATTCAAACTATAACGTTAACATGGTGCCATTTTATATTTATTACTCTATGTTTGGTTTCCAGCGTATTGGTGATTTGGCATGGTTGGCGGGTGATATTCAAGCTAAAGGTTTCTTGCTTGGGGCGACAGCAGGTCGTACTACCTTGAATGGTGAAGGTTTGCAACATGAGGATGGTCATGGCTTGATTTTGGCAAATACCATTCCAAATTGTGTGAGCTATGATCCGACCTATGCTTATGAGATGGCCGTTATTATTCATGATGGTTTCCGCCGTATGTACGAAGAGCAAGAAAGTGTGTTCTATTACATTACAGCGATGAATGAAAACTATACACATCCTGAAATGCCAAAAGGTATTGAGGCAGAAATTCTTAAGGGGATGTATCAGCTTAAATCAGGTGGTAAACATAAACTAAAAGCTCAATTATTAGGTAGTGGCACGATTTTACGTGAAGTTGAAGCCGCAGCTGAGATGCTTGAGAAAGAATGGAAAGTCTCGGCCAATGTATGGAGTGCGACTAGCATTAATGAATTGGCAAGAGACGGTATTGATACCGATAGATATAATCGATTGCACCCAACGGCAGAAAATAAACAAAGCTATGTGGCGGAATGTTTAGATGACCAAGCGGGAGTCGTCATTGCTGCAACAGACTATATTCGACTCTATGCAGAACAAATTCGCCCTTGGATCAAAGCGCCATATACTGTCTTAGGAACGGATGGTTTTGGACGTAGTGATACTCGCGAAAAACTACGCAGTTTCTTTGAAGTAGATCGCTATCATGTGGTGGTAGCAACATTGGATACATTGGCAAATGAAGGCCAAATTAAACATGATGTTGTTGAAAAAGCGATCAAAAAATACAAAATTAATGCTGATGCATTGAATCCAGGTAAGGCATAAAAATGGCAGATTTAATAGAGTTAAAAGTCCCTGATATTGGTGATTTTGATGAAGTGGAAATCATTGAGGTTTTGGTTGCTGTAGGTGATACGGTTGAAGAAAACCAAGACTTAATTACTTTGGAATCAGATAAAGCGGCGATGGAGATCCCGGCATCTCATGCTGGCATTATCAAAGAGCTTAAGGTTTCGGTCGGTGATAAGGTCGCAGAAGGTGCCGTTATTGCAATTATTGAAACAAGTGAAGCAGCGACAGCAGAAGCCGTAGAGTCTGAAGTGGTATCTGCATCAGCGGCTCAAACTCTAGAACCGGCATCAAAGCCGAGTGTAGATGTGAAGCCGCCGTTAGTTGAAAGTGTACCTTATGCACCGGATAATAAATCAGGGACAAAGCATTCTCATGCGTCACCATCAGTGCGTCAATTTGCTCGCGAATTAGGGGTTACATTAACAGCTGTTAATGGTTCAGGTGCTAAAGGTCGAATCACTAAACAAGATATTCAGAACTTTGTGAAACAAAAAATCAATGCGCCTATTGCCGCTTCTGGTGGTTCTGCAATTCCACCAGTGCCTGTTGGTAATTATGAAAAATTTGGTGCAGTAGAAAATGTTGAACTTTCTCGGATTAAAAAAATATCGGGTAAACATCTACATGCATGCTGGTTAAATATTCCTCATGTCACTCAGTTTGATGAAGCCGATATTACAGAATTGGAAAAATTCAGAAAATCGAATAAAGATGCCGCTGCCAAACAGGGTGTGAATTTAACACCCCTAGTTTTCATCATGAAAGCGGTAGTGGCTAGTCTGAAACGATATCCTGAATTAAATGCATCGTTGGGTGTAGATAAAGAAACCTTAATTGTTAAAAGCTATTACAACATCGGTGTGGCGGTTGATACGCCTAATGGTTTAATGGTGCCAGTTATTAAGGATGTTGATAAAAAAGGTTTTATCGAATTAGCCGGCGAGTTAGGTGAAATTAGTAGCCGAGCACGGGATGGTGCCTTAACGGCTAAAGACTTACAAGGTGGTACCTTCTCCATATCTAGTTTGGGTGGAATTGGCGGTAGCTTCTTCACCCCGATTGTTAATGCACCAGAGGTAGCCATTTTAGGTGTGGGTCGTCATAAGATGCAGCCAGTCTGGAATGGCAGTGAATTTGAACCTCGGTTAATGTTGCCATTATCTGTTTCTTACGATCATCGAGTAGTCGATGGTGCGATGGGTGCGAGATTTACCACATGTTTGAGCCAAACATTATCTGATATCAGAAAGGTAATGTTATGAGCATAATAGAAATAAAAGTCCCAGATATTGGTGATTTTGACGAAGTCGAAATTATTGAGGTATTAGTCGCTGTTGGTGATGAGATAGAAGAAAACCAAGATGTTATTACCTTAGAATCTGATAAAGCTGCAATGGAGATACCTAGCAGTGCTACTGGCAAGGTAGTCGGTTTAAATGTGGCTGTTGGAGATAAAGTCGCTGAAGGCAGTATTATTTTAACGTTAGAAACAGTTGCTGCCGACATCAAGCAAGAACAGTCAACGCAAGAAGTTGTTGAAAATAAGCCAAAAGCAGAACAAGCCAAGGTTTCGGCTGCAGTGACAACGACAGCCGGCGATGCGGATTTACATGCTGAAGTATTGGTATTAGGCTCTGGTCCTGGTGGTTATACAGCTGCTTTTCGTGCTGCTGATTTAGGAAAACAGGTTGTGATGGTTGAGCGCCATGAGCGGATTGGTGGTGTTTGTTTAAATGTTGGCTGTATTCCTTCTAAAGCTTTATTACATACGGCACAAATTATTAATGAAGCAGCGGATATGGGTGATCATGGTGTTGTTTTCGCTGCTCCAGAAATCGATATTCGTAAAATTGAAGACTGGAAAAACAGTATTGTTAACCAATTAACAGGTGGTTTAAAAGCGCTTGCTAAACAGCGCAAAGTTACTATTGTGCGAGGCGAAGCTGCTTTTTCTGGAACAAATACCATGCAAGTGCAAACAGTTGATGGTGAACAAAGCATTTCATTTGATAGTTGTATTATTGCCGCAGGCTCCCGAGTCACTAAAATCCCAGTTTTTCCAAATGATGATCCACGGATGATGGATTCTACCGATGCACTAGATTTGGAAGATGTTCCTGAGAAATTACTGGTGATTGGTGGTGGCATTATCGGTTTGGAAATGGCAACGGTATATAACGCGCTAGGTTCAAATATAACGGTTGTTGAAATGCAGGATGGTTTGATACCCGGAGTTGATAAAGATATTGTTAAACCATTATTGAAAAAAGTGCAGAGTCAGTACGAAGCTATTTACCTTAATACTAAAGTTGCTAAGATCGAGCCACAGAAAAAAGGCCTTAAAGTTTCATTGGAAGGTAAGGATGCGCCGGAGACAGCTGTTTACGACAAAATTTTAGTGGCTGTCGGTCGTTCACCTAACGGTAAGCTGATTAATGCTGAATTGGCTGGTGTGGCTGTAGATGATTATGGTTTTATTAATGTAGATGCTCAAATGACAACCAATGTGCCTCATATCTACGCTATTGGCGATATTGTTGGTCAACCGATGTTAGCTCATAAAGCGGTGCACGAAGCTAAAGTAGCTGCTGAGGTAATTTCAGGTTTGAAATCGGCCTTTGATCCCATGACCATTCCATCAGTTGCCTATACTGATCCTGAAGTAGCATGGATGGGTGTCACCGAAACAGAAGCCAAAGCTCAAAAAATTGATTATGTTAAAGGTGCATTCCCGTGGGCTGCTAGTGGTCGTAGCTTGAGTTTGGGTCGCAGTGAAGGTTTGACCAAAGCTTTATTTGAAAAAGAAACAGGCAAAATTATTGGTGCAGGAATTGTGGGGCCTAATGCGGGTGAGTTGATTGCTGAAGCTGTTTTAGCTTTAGAAATGGGCGCTGATGCCGAAGATATTGGCTTGACTATTCATCCACATCCAACCTTATCTGAAACACTAGGCTTTGCTGCTGAAATGGCTGAAGGTAGTATTACGGATTTAATGCCGCCCCGTAAAACATTACACTCTAAATAGAGACTTTTGAATGATTCATCTTTTCCGTCCTGGAGGCGTTAAAAATGACCTGAAAATACTCATGTACGTTTTGTACACTGTGTTTCCCAGAACATTTTCGCCTTGCCATAACGAAAAATATATTTCATGCAAAGGTCGCAGCATGTTGTAGATGACAGTGGAAATTAAGTCGTTACGTCCTCCGCTAAAATGGGCGGGGGGCAAGCGTTGGCTGATCCCGCAGCTAGAAAAGTTATGGGCTAAGCACCCCCATTCACGATTGGTGGAACCTTTCTGTGGTGGTTTGTCTGTCGCTTTGGGTCTGCAACCTAAAACTGCATTATTGAACGATGTTAATCCAGCCCTAATTAATTTTTATCAACAAATTCAACGAGGCCTGCGGCTTGATGTTGAGCTTGAAAATGACGAAACTCTTTATTATCAGCACCGTGATGAATTCAACTCGATTAATCGTGCTGGTCTTTCTCCAAATAAAACAGCACAATTATTTTATTATCTGAATAGAACGGGCTATAACGGTCTGTGTCGTTTTAATAAATCGGGTGGTTACAATGTGCCCTTTGGCCGATACAAAAAGATTAATTATCAGCAGGACTTTCTACACTACCAATCCGTTTTAGTGGAATGGCAGTTTGCTAATAAAGATTTTGCTGCTTTGGCATTGCAAAAAACTGATTTTATTTATGCTGATCCGCCCTATGATGTGCCTTTTAGACAATATGCACAGCAAGGATTTTCTTGGGATGATCAAGTTCGTCTTGCAGAGTGGCTAGCAGATCATCAAGGCCCTGTTGTATTGTCTAATCAGGCCACAGAACAGATTGTAAAATTGTATAAAAGGCTTGGTTTTAAGTTGAAATACCTAGATGCGCCACGACGAATTAGTTGCAAAGCGAGTGGCAGAAAAGCCGTGAAAGAGGTGCTTGCAACGCGCGGTGTTTGATATAATGCTCTGTTATATTTAATAAATCCAAAGTTTTACAGGAAACAACACATCAATGTCTAATATTAATAAAGTCGTGCTTGCCTATTCCGGCGGCCTAGATACTTCCATTATTTTGAAATGGCTACAAGATACCTATGATTGTGAAGTGGTAACATTTACGGCTGATATTGGTCAGGGTGAAGAAGTTGAGCCTGCACGTGCTAAGGCAGAGGCCATGGGCATTAAAGAGATTTATATTGAAGATTTGCGTGAAGAATTTGCCCGCGATTATGTATTCCCAATGTTTCGAGCTAATACAATTTATGAAGGTGAGTATCTATTAGGAACGTCAATTGCTAGACCATTAATTGCCAAACGCTTAGTTGAAATTGCGGCAGAAGTGGGTGCCCAAGCTATCTCACATGGGGCAACGGGCAAAGGTAATGACCAAGTACGCTTTGAATTAGGTGCTTATGCTTTAAGCCCTGATATTAAGGTGATAGCACCGTGGCGGGAATGGGATTTGAATTCTCGTCAAAGCCTATTAGATTATGCCGAAAAACATAATATTCCAGTGGAGATGAAGCGCGGTAAAAAATCACCTTATTCAATGGATGCAAACTCACTTCATATTTCGTATGAGGGTGATATTCTTGAAGATCCATGGGCGGAACCTGAAGAATCAATGTGGCGTTGGACTGTTTCACCAGAAAATGCGCCTGATAAAGCAACCTATCTTGAATTGACGTATCAAAAAGGTGACATAGTCGCTATTAATGGTAAAAAAATGTCACCAGCGCAGGTGATGGAATATCTTAATAAAGTAGGTGGCGAAAATGGTATTGGTCGACTCGATATTGTTGAGAACCGCTATGTGGGTATGAAATCACGTGGTTGTTACGAAACACCTGCCGGAACCATTATGTTACCAGCACATCGTGCGATTGAATCTTTGACCCTAGATCGTGAAGTGGCGCATTTAAAGGATGAATTGATGCCACGTTATGCAAGCCTGATCTATAACGGTTATTGGTGGGCGCCAGAGCGAGAAATGTTGCAAGAAATGATAAACGCGTCACAAAAAACAGTAAATGGAAAGGTTAAACTAAAGCTGTTTAAGGGCAATGTAATAATCGTCGGACGTGCTTCAGCAACAGATAGCCTGTTTGATGAATCAATTGCAACCTTTGAAGATGATGCTGGTGCCTATAATCAGAAAGATGCTGAAGGCTTTATTAAATTGAATGCTTTAAGGTTGAAGATTGCAGGTAAACATACAAAAAACTAAGTAAAGGATGTCTTAGGAATTTATGGAATACGGTGAATATCAGGAACAGGCAGCAGAGTATATGCGACTCGTCATTCCACTGATGAAGAAATATGATATTGCCCCAACACCTGCAAATTATGCAGTGTGGTACGAGTATGTATCAGGAAATAATATTGCGCTATCGGATGCGGTTGAACAGCACCTTGAAGATCATGGTCAGTTATCGGATAAACAAAGTGCCGATTTGTACCAACGATTTTTTGATCGTGAAAAAGATCAGATTGAGTTATTAGATTTTCGTCAAAATTTGAGACAAGTGTTAGAAGAAGTCTTAAATTATGTCAATAATGGTGTCAATACGACTAGCGAATCGAATAAAAAACTGACTCAATCATTGGCTAAATTGCAACCCGAGAT
>JAUXFA010000140.1 GCA_030620285.1 Piscirickettsiaceae bacterium | reverse complement strand
CCTGAAACAATTTTAAAGGGACAAGCAGTATATCAGAATCACTCTGACGTTTTTAGTTGCTGATATTAAGAGTGTGGTTGTCATAAATAATGACATCACCATCAATAATCTTTTTTCTTTTTCGAGTTTCAATTATGCCGTTTACTTTGACAAGACCATTGGCGATAAATAGTTTGGCTTCAGCACCACTGGAGGCGAGCCCTTCGAACTTTAGGATTTTATAGAGCTCAGTAGGGGATTGTTCTAAAACAACGGTAGTGATATTTTGTGTCATAAAGATAAACCTATTGAAATTTGCGCTATAGTTTACGCATTTCACAGAAAAATTCAGGATTATTAAGAAATGGATAGCAAATAGTGAGTACAGATAAAAATAACCGACTAGATGATATTGTGGCTCAAGCCAAGAGATATCAAACCGATCGCGAACAAACCTACCGTGAAAAATCATTAAAAATGTATCCATGGGTGTGTGGTCGTTGTTCGCGAGAATTCACTCGGCAAAACCTACAAGAGTTAACCGTACACCACCGAGACCATAATCACGACAATAATCCTGAAGATGGCAGTAATTGGGAATTATTGTGTATTTATTGTCACGATAACGAACATTCGCGCCATATTGAACAAGTTCGTTATGGCAGCAGTGATACGGCAACGGAAGCGGTAAAAGCGACTCATAATCCTGTTGCGGAACTAGCCTCTTTGTTGAATAAAGAGGATTAAATGGTATGTTTTGTGGGCGGGAAGGTAAAAATGTGACTATTATCTCAATTTATAATGATGTTAATGAATATACTCGCCTTGGCCTATACAATTAATTAAAGGATGTTTAAAATGTGAAACAGCTGGTTAATCTTATTCAATTAATAGTTGTTGTGGCATTGGTTTACCCGATATTTCATATTTGGGATGCTGATAAAGTTGAACAATTCTGTAAAGTCATTGAACCTTCAATGGAAAAAGAGTATTTCCTCGAATTGGCCGATGAAGCTAATGTCAAAATGATTGGGCCTACGGATTACACCATTGTTGGTGGAAAATGGCAGGCGACAGTAATAGGCCGCTCAGCATTTTCAAAAGAATCCTGTTTGATTAAAGGCACTGCGAATAAACTCGCCATTGTACAAATGGTCGATAATAACAAGCTTTAAGCACTCATTTATTGAAGATTAACCGCCACCGCTGACATAGTTGATCATCACACCTGCAGCAACGGCTGATCCAATCACACCTGCAACATTGGGTCCCATAGCATGCATTAATAAGAAGTTATGTGGATCAGCCTCTAAACCTAGTTTATTAGAAACACGTGCTGCCATCGGCACCGCAGATACTCCCGCAGAGCCTATTAATGGGTTGATGCCACCGCCACCCCATTTATTCATCAGTTTGGCCATAATTACACCAGAAGCGGTACCAATGGAAAATGCAGCTAAACCTAGCAGTACAATGCCGAGCGTTGTGATGTCTAAAAACTTATCAGCACTGAGTTTTGATCCGACCGCTAAACCTAGGAAGATAGTGACGGTATTAATTAAAGAATTCTGAGTGGTATTACTTAAACGGTCAACCACAGCACATTCTTTCATTAAATTACCAAAACAAAACATACCTAATAATGGTGCGGCATCAGGGAGTAAAAATGCGACTAAAAGTAGCAATAAAAGTGGGAAAATAATTTTTTCTCGGTGTGATACATGGCGTTGTTGCACCATTTTTATTTTGCGTTCAGCTTCTGTGGTTAATGCACGCATAATAGGCGGTTGAATAAGAGGTACTAGCGCCATATAAGAGTAGGATGCAACAGCAATTGCACCTAACAAATCTGGGGCAAGTTTGCTGGCAACATAAATTGATGTTGGGCCATCAGCGCCACCTATAATGCCTATTGCAGCCGCATCGGCCAGACTAAAGTCCATAATGCCAAAGGTTGATAAAAGGACGGCACCCATTAAGGTCGCAAAAATACCAAATTGAGCAGCAGCACCTAAGAATAAGGTTTTGGGATTAGCCAGCAGGGGGCCAAAATCAGTCATTGCACCGACACCCATAAAGATAATCAGTGGGAATGCGGCACTTTCAATACCAACGACATAAAACATATGCAGAACACCACCCGCTTCGGCTAAACCAGCACCGGGGATGTTGGCTAGTACACCACCAAAACCAATGGGTACCAACAATAAAGGTTCAAAGTTCTTATTAATGGCAAGATAGAGTAATAACATGCCAATCAAAATCATGAAACCTTGTCCGGGTGTCATTTGGTATAAGCCAGTGTTATGCCATAATTGTACTAGTTGATCCACGTGTTAAGCCCTTATGCGATAGAAACCAGGAGGTCGCCAACGCTGACAGGATCTCCAGGTTTGACAGAAACAGATGAGATAACACCGGCCTTTTCAGCAACAATTTGTGTTTCCATTTTCATTGCTTCAAGAATGACTAATACTTCACCTTCTTGTATTGATTGACCAGCGCTTACTTCAACTTTCCAGATAGTCCCGGCTAATGGTGCTGTAACTGGTTCACCAGTCGTTATGGGTACTGATGGTGCAGCAGTGGCAATGGGAGCAGAAGAAGCAATATTGCTAATATCACCACCCTCATTAACCTGCACAACATAACTTTGACCATTTACTGCAATGGTATAAACATCTTGTCCGTTATTGGTCGTTACTTGAGTTGCTGCTTGAGCCGACTTTAGTGTTGGTACAGGCTCAAATGCATCAGGATTGTTACGATTAGCCAAGAACTTAAGGCCAACTTGAGGAAAGAGAGCATAGGTTAAAACATCATCAACTTCACGTTCACCGTGTTCTAGCTCAATACCATCCGCATCGGCAATTTCTTGCAACTCTGTGGTCAGTTTTTCCATTTCAGATTCAATCAAATCTGCTGGTCGGCATGTTATCGCTTCGGCACCATCAAGTACGCGTTGTTGTAATTCAGTATTATATGGCGCTGGTGCAGTACCATATTCACCTTTTAATACACCAGCCGTTTCTTTAGTGATGGTTTTATAACGTTCACCCGTTAATATGTTTAATACTGACTGTGTACCAACGATTTGTGATGTTGGGGTGACGAGAGGAATAAAGCCTAAATCCTCACGGACGCGTGGGATTTCAGCTAATACTTCATCAAAACGGTCACTGGCTCCTTGCTCTTTAAGTTGACTTTCCATATTGGTCAACATGCCACCAGGAACTTGAGCATTCAGAATTCGAGAGTCTATGCCTTTTAGAGAACCTTCAAATTGGGCATATTTTTTACGGACTTCACGAAAGTAAGCCGCAATTTCTTCCAGTAATTCAATATTCAAACCGGTATCACGATCAGAACCTTCAAAAATAGAAACAACGGATTCGGTAGGTGAATGACCATATGTCATTGACATGGTCGAGATGGCGGTATCAACATTATCAATACCTGCCTCGACACATTTCATAATGGTTGCAGTTGATAATCCGGTAGTAGCATGAGAATGCATTTGTATTGGAATATCAATGGTTTGCTTGAGGTTGCTGACCAGTTCATAGGCTGTATATGGATTGAGCAAGCCAGCCATATCTTTTATACACAAAGAATGTGCGCCCAAATCTTCAATACGTTTTGCCATATCTAGCCAAGTATCAAGCGTATGAACAGGGCTGAGGGTATATGAGATGGTGCCCTGAGCATGACGATCGTTTTCCAGTACGGCTTTGATAGCGGTTTCTAAATTGCGAGGATCATTCATGGCATCAAAGACGCGGAATACATCAACACCATTAATAGCCGCTCGCTCGATGAATTTTTGCACCACATCATCAGCATAGTGACGATAACCGAGCAGATTCTGACCACGAAGCAACATTTGTTGAGGTGTATTAGGCATGGCTTCTTTCAGGCTACGGATTCGATGCCAAGGATCTTCACCTAAGTAACGAATACAGGCATCAAAGGTAGCGCCGCCCCACGTTTCTACTGACCAATAACCAACTTGGTCCAGTTTATCAGCAATAGGTAACATATCTTCAAGACGTAAACGAGTTGCAAATAATGATTGATGTGCATCTCGTAATACAACGTCAGTGATGCCTAGTGCTTGTTTAGATTCGGTCATACTCTGGCCTTAAAATTTAACTAATTCGGTGGTTATTTGTTTCGCGAACGGTATTTATGTACCGCTGCAGTTAATACTGAAATGAGTGTTTTATCATTAGTTTCAGTTTGAGGCGGGTTGGCAAGAGGGCCATGTTGTGGAATAAAGGTGGTCGGTGCTGCTACGCCTTCATCAGGAATAACACCAATATTTTTTTCTACTTTGGTGATAATCCATGACATTAATGAGGTCACAATGACCAATAGCGTCAAAAATACAAATACAAATCCCATGCCAAATAGCATTAGATCTAAACCATCGCTCAATAAGCTAGATGCTTCCATCTACCTTCCCCTCAAATCAATCAACAAGTTAAGTCATTTAGTTAAAATAACTTACATACAAACAGCGGGCATTATATCATTGTTCGCATTTGCTGAAACCATAACGCCATACTGTGATTTTGTGGAATATAGGCATAATGCAGCATTTTTTATCATTATTTGGAATGGTGATGACACCTGATTCAGAAGATTTTTGGTTCTTACCTTTGGGCGGCACTGGTGAAATTGGTATGAATATGAACCTG
>JAUXFA010000143.1 GCA_030620285.1 Piscirickettsiaceae bacterium | reverse complement strand
TTGCCCGTGAGTTTGATATCAAATCGTCCCCATTGAAAACCTTTATGTATCGCTTGCTGGATCTGCTCTAAGGCATCCTTTGGTAAAAAAGTATCCGCATGTAAAAATAATAATATAGGCGCGCTGGCCATTGCTGCCCCCACATTCATTTGCATTGCTCGACCTTTATCTGATCTGACAATATCATCAACAAATTCTTCAGCCAAGCTAACCGTATCATCCTCACTACAACCATCAACAACAATTAGCTCACATTGTGGCCTAAAAGCTTGTAGTTTAGTCAAAAAATCGACTATTCCAACATCCTCGTTATACGTTGGAATAATAATGCTTATTTCAGCCATAGCTCAACACTTAACAACAAGCTGTGTCATCCGTGCAACATTCGCTAGCAGCCAAATGTTTGCCCCCTTTAGTTTCACTTGCTAAGCGAAGTGTACCCGGCGAAGAACACCACGATTTCGCTTCTTGCAATGTCTCTGGCGTAATACCAATAAAATCTTCGCCATAAACGCCCTGTGTCATCAATTCAAATGTTCTGGCACAAGTAGCTATGCGTTGCCCTCGAGGATAAACATGGCCTTCATCATCATAAACTTCAGAATAAGGCCCTCGATAAATCACCGCATGGCCCACATCAAGACAAGGTTCGTTTTTAGGTTTAGTCGCCGTAATCGTCACCGAACGAAATTCAATCCCCTCGACCACTTGCCACGGTTCAGCTTCCCATTTGTCATAAGCCACTGCCACAAAGCCCACTTTAATAAAGTCATCCAGCATTTCTTGTTCTTGCAAAGCACCAGAAATACAACCACTCCATAAAGTCGTATCATCTTTAAGATGTTGTGGCACATATTCATCGCTAACAATATCCGAAATAGCAACGCGACCACCGGGTTTAACCACACGAAAGATCTCCTCGATCATTTTAGTTTTATCACTATCTTGGACCAAGTTAAGTACACAGTTAGAAACTACCAAATCAATAGTATTGTCTTCAATCAATGGTTTATTAGTGGATTGCATTTGCTGCCAAGATTGATGGCGAAGTAAACTTTCGGCATCATTAATCGGATAGTGCACAAGCTGCTGATCCACGGCATCTAAATCAACCGCTAAGTCCTGAATCAAACCTTTAACAAACTCAACCCGATCAGCACCTAATTTTTCGGCCATTTCTGGCTGATATTGTCGGGCTAAAGCCAACATATCATTATTCATATCAATGCCAATAACCTTACCGTCATCACCCACTAATTGAGCTGCCATATAACAAATTTTACCGGAGCCCGACCCCAAATCTAATACCACATCACCCTCTCTTACGTAACGAGAAGGATCGCCACAACCATAATCTTTATCGATAATTTCTTGGGGTAATAATTTGAGCAATGAGGCATCGTAATCCACCGGACAACATAAATCTGGCTGGATCTCCTCGGCGCCTTCTGAATAACGGTCTAATACACTATGTTCTAATGCCATTTGGCTTCCTTAAGTTCTATAATTTGTATACGCTAAGACAGTGCACCACTGCAACTGCTACCACTACCAGCAGTACAACCGTAACAATGCTGTCTTATTGCAATATTTTCACCAATCAACTGACTGTTCATTATGTCATTAATATGTACATGATTAACGCTATCCGCCAGCGGCAAATCGAGCATCTGATTAAAGTCACAATCATAAACATAACCCTGCCAGTCAATACTGATGGTACGTCGACACATCACTTGATCGAGCGTATTTTCATTATAACTATCGAGCAATAATTGCATATAATCATCGAATAAACCTTTGCTAACTAAACTGCTACCAAATCGTTTAATCGGCATATTAGTAATGGTATACAAATGATTGAATACAATACCGTAATGTTGTTGCAAATATGCCTGATAACGTCGTTCTAATACCTGCTGATCTGGCGGTAAATCTAGCCCTTGTGGATTAAACACTAAATCCAATATCAAGTCACCACCCTGCCGGCCATAACCAAGTGCATTTAAACGCTTTAATGCTGATAAACTTTTCTGAAACACACCATTTCCACGCTGTTTATCAACATTCTCTTCCAAATAGCAGGGCAACGATGCCACCACTTTGACTTTATATTTAGCCAAAAACTCAGCCAAATCTTCATAGCCTGACTCTTCTAATATAGCCAGATTACAACGATCGATAATATCAATTTCTTGCTGCTGAGCTTTCTCCACCAAATACCGAAAATAGGGGCTCATTTCTGGTGCACCACCCGTTATATCCAGTGTTTTCACTCCAGATTTATTGGCAAACGCGAATACCTGATCAATCGTTTGTTTGTCCATCAATTCACTACGTGTTGGCCCGGCATTAACATGACAATGCACACAGCTCAAATTACATAAATAACCTAGATTAAGCTGAATGCTTGCTAAGTTATCTCGCACTAAAGTGGGAAAGCTCGAATTTTCTAAATAAGGTAAGGTTTCAATCATAGTGTTTCAGATAGCTCTTCCGTCACTTTCTGGTTTCGACGTCGCATCACCATCGATGTCACTAATGCCAATATGCCAATTAAAACAAACGATAATATGACTTCAGTCGTGAACAGCTCTTCCATAGAGTTAACGGTAGATAATGACTGACCTAAATTCACAATAACAAAACTCACCGGCAACATACCCAAATAGCTACCGATAGCATATTGCTTAGTATTGATCGGACTAAAAGCAAAGACCATATTAACAAACCAAAATGGAAACAGTGGTACCGCCCGCATAAAGAGCAAATAACTAAAAGCATCATCTTGTAATTTTGCCATGATATTCTGGGTTGACTTCATTTTTTCTAATCGCAGTCTAGCCCAATCAGCAATCAAGAAACGTGCGATCCAAAATACTAATACAGCACCAATAGTGGCGGCTGTTGACGCTAACAACACGCCATACCATCGACCAAATACAAACCCTATCGCCAATGTCATAATCGCTGCCCCAGGCAAATTCAGCATTGTTGACAGAATATAAATACCACCTGTTATAAAGAAGGCCTGCCAAAAATTAGCATGAGCATAAGTTAATAAGTCATCTTTATGTTGTTTAAGGCTTTCAAAATTTAAATATTCTTGGCCACCATAAATGAAAAATAATGCGACCAGACTTAGTAACACAACAACAATAATCAATTTTTTAATCATTGCTGATCCCCTCGTAAACGAAATAATCGTTTAATCCATTTTTTCCGATTTGGGGTTAAAGACTCTTTCATTCGTTGATCCGCCACCCGTCGATTAATTTGAGCCAAGGTCGGATAAATATGAATAGCATTGCTCAAAGCCGATATATTCAGCCCTTGAGATAAGGCTAAGACATATTCAGAAATCAATTCACCAGCATGGGGGCCAACAATGCATGCACCTAATAATTTGCCTTTAGCTGTCGTAATAATTTTAGCGATGCCATTAGTTTGACCATCCGTAATAGCCCTATCCAGCTCAGAAAAAGGAAAGCTATAAACACGGTATACCATGCCAGATTGTTGTGCTTGTTGCTCTGACAGCCCCACACGAGCAAGTTCTGGCGAGGTAAATGTACACCATGGGATATTATTATGTTGTGCTTTAGCTGGCAAATGAAATAAAGTATTTCTTAAAACAATGCCTGCTTGATGTTCCGCCATATGGGTGAACAGATAAGGCCCTGCCACATCACCACAGGCAAAAATTTTGTTATTGCTAGTTCTTAGCCGGGCATCAATAACTAAACGATTTTTTTTAGTTTGAACCCCGGCTTTGTCTAATCCCATCTTCTCAATATTGGCTCGACGACCAGTAGCAACTAATAGATGACTGCCTTCCAACATTATCGAATCATCAAGATAAACTCGAATACCCGACATTGCTTTTTCAATCAAACTGACACGAGTATTCAGGTGTAACTCAATGCCATCTGCTACAAATTGCTGCTCTACCACCGCACTCATATCAGGATCTTCTCTGGGCAAAATAACTGAACTACTGATTAAACTGACTTTTATACCTAAACGAGCAAAGGCCTGTGCCATTTCACAGCCAATCGCACCACTGCCGACAACAATTAAATGCTCTATATTTTCAGATACATTAAAAATGGTTTCATTCGTTAGATAATCAATATTCTCTATGCCCGGAATAGCAGGAATAAAAGGTCGAGAACCTGTCGCCAATACAAATTTACGTGCCGATACTTCCCGACCATCAACCAATAAACGATCTTTCGCTATAAACTGTGCTTCAGCAAACACAACTTCAACACCCATCGCACGAAAACGTTCTGGGCTATCATTTGGTTCAATAGTTTTAATAACGTCAGCAACACGTTGCATCACCGCATTTTGGTCAATAGGATCTAACACCGCCGACAGACCAAACCGTTGTGCTGTTGTAATGCTATTGGCAATACCCGCAGAATGGATAAGCGTTTTACTCGGTACACAGCCTGTGTATAGGCAATCTCCGCCTAATTTATGCTTTTCGATGAGCAATACTTTAGCACCTAATGATGCCGCTCCGGCAGCCGTCACCAAACCAGCCGCGCCACCACCAATAATACATAAGTCGTAGTCTGTTTTACTCATGTGTCTACTTTGCTATGCCGCGAACCAATAATGACTCTT
>JAUXFA010000196.1 GCA_030620285.1 Piscirickettsiaceae bacterium | reverse complement strand
TTGAAAGTCAGCGTAAGATATAAGCTCAATTAGCGGCTATAAGGTTTTAGTAAAGGCCTTGGCATTACGTTGGAAATTATATAAATCTTGTTTCTCAACAGGTAGCGAAGCTATTTGAGCCGATTGAAATCCATGCTCTAAAAACCAATGTGTTGTTTGGGTGCTAAGTACACATAAATCAGTTAATCCCATGCTGGTGGCTTGTTTTTCAATACTTGCCAGCAATTGAGTTCCTCGACCAGAGTCTTGATAATTTTTAGCGACAGCAAGACACGCCAGTTCGCCCATGGTATTACTTGAAAATGGGTAAAGTGCGGCGCAAGCGATCACGGTTCCGTCACGTTCCATTACCGTAAAGTGTTCAATTTCTATCTCAAGGTGTTCACGTGAACGCTTCACCAATACACCGGTTTCTTCTAGTGGTTGTATGAGTTCTAAAATTCCACCAATATCATCAATCGTCGCCTGGCGAGTGGTTTCAAAAGACGTTGCGCTGATTAATGTGCCTGCGCCATCACGACTAAACAACTCTTGTAATAATGCGTCATCCATTGAACGATCCAATAAATGTACGCGTGGTACGCCCGCACTGCAGGCATTAATTGCTGCAGATAAAGCATGGTTCTTTTCTTCAATTAAACTTGCTTGTTCGAGCGTTAATTCGCGAGGCAGTTCTGGGTGGTCATTGGCAATCAAGATCAGTTTGTCAGCCTTTAGCTCTGTTGCTACTTTTGTCGCAATCGCTTCGGCGGATAAATTGAATATTTCTCCTGTTGGTGAATATCCTAGTGGCGGCAGTAATATGATATTAGCTTGGGCAAGTTGTTGATTAATGCCTTCAGTATCAATACGGCGCACGATGCCGGTATGGCCTAAATCAATGCCTTCTTTAATGCCTGCAGGTTGAGCGGTAACTAAGTTGCCACTGATGCAACGAATACCCGCATCGGCCATCGGCGTGTGCGGAAGGCTAAAGGATAATTTAGCTTCAATCTCAAGACGTAATTTACCAATTACCGATTTTGCGATTTTAAGACTGGCATCATCCGTTACCCGTAAGCCTCGATGATATTGAACAGTAATATTATGGGTAATGCATTGTTGCTCGATTTGTGGACGAGCACCATAGATTAAGACGAGACGAATGCCTAAGCTATTTAAGATAGCAATATCGTGAATTAAATTATCGAAGTTTGAGGATGCAATTGTTTCACCGTCAAATGCAATGACAAAGGTGGCGTTTCGATGTGCGTGAATATAAGGCGCCGCGCTACGAAACCAACTTGTTGTCGTGGCATTATCATTTGCTATTGGTGTGTTATCTGTCGAGTTCATAGTGTTCTTTTTATCGTAGTGGCAGTATTTTCGCAAAGTTCGTGTAAAATTCAAAAGATTAAATATCGCTGACCTCGCTGACGTCAGCAGATAAAGTGCCTATTTGTTTGGAGAGTTACCATGCCTGAATATCGTTCAAGAACATCCACTGCCGGTCGTAATATGGCGGGGGCACGTGCTTTGTGGCGTGCTACGGGCATGAAAGATGATGACTTTAGTAAACCCATTATTGCCATTGCTAATTCGTTCACCCAGTTTGTACCAGGCCATGTGCATTTGAAGGATATGGGACAGCTAGTTGCGCGTGAAATAGAGAAGGCAGGTGGTGTTGCCAAAGAATTTAATACTATCGCTGTTGACGATGGCATTGCGATGGGTCATGGCGGTATGTTGTACAGTTTGCCGTCACGAGACATCATTGCTGATTCGGTAGAGTATATGGTTAACGCACATTGTGCTGATGCCATTGTGTGTATTTCAAACTGTGACAAAATTACGCCGGGAATGTTGATGGCGGCCTTGCGATTGAATATTCCAGTAATTTTTGTTTCTGGTGGCCCTATGGAAGCCGGCAAAACCAGATTAGCGGGCAAAGATGTCAAATTAGATCTTGTTGATGCGATGGTGCAAGCGGCTGATGAAAATGTGAGTGATGAAGATGTAGCCCAAGTGGAACGTTCGGCTTGTCCGACTTGTGGTTCATGTTCGGGCATGTTTACGGCTAATTCTATGAACTGTTTGACCGAGGCATTAGGTTTATCGTTACCAGGAAATGGGTCCTTGTTAGCGACACATTCTGATAGGGAACAGTTATTCCTCGAAGCAGGACGGACAATCGTTGCCTTAGCGAAACGCTATTATGAAGGTGATGATGAATCCGCATTGCCACGATCTATTGCGTCTAAAAAGGCATTTGAAAATGCCATTGCCTTAGATATTGCTATGGGTGGATCGACCAATACAGTATTACATTTATTGGCTGCAGCTCATGAGGGTGAAGTTGATTTCACCATGGATGATATTGACCGAATGTCTCGACGAATTCCTAATTTATGTAAAGTTGCACCAGCAACTCCTGAATATCACATGGAAGATGTGCATCGTGCGGGCGGGGTATTCAGTATTCTGGCGGAATTAGCGGCGGGTGATTTATTGCATACAGAACTACCAACCGTGCATAGTGCCAGTTTAGCGGATGCTTTAGCACAGTGGGATGTGGTTCGCGGTGATAGTGAAATAGCAAAACAACGTTTTTTAGCAGGGCCGGCCGGTATACCAACGCAAGTTGCCTTTAGTCAAAGCACTCGGTGGCCGAGTTTGGATTTAGACCGTGAAACAGGCTGTATACGCGATATTACGCATGCTTATAGTCAAGATGGTGGTTTAGCGGTGTTATTCGGCAATATTGCTTTAGAAGGCTGTATTGTCAAAACGGCGGGTGTTGATGACTCAAATTTAATGTTTTCTGGTCCAGCCCGTATTTTTGAGTCGCAAGATGCCGCGGTAACGGCCATTTTGACCGAACAAATTATTGAAGGTGATGTGGTACTGATCCGTTATGAAGGTCCTAAAGGTGGTCCAGGTATGCAAGAAATGCTGTATCCAACCAGTTATCTAAAATCGAAGGGTTTAGGCAAAGCCTGTGCATTATTAACGGATGGACGATTTTCTGGTGGCACATCAGGATTATCTATTGGGCATGCTTCGCCAGAAGCCGCTGAAGGCGGTAATATAGGCCTAGTCGAACAGGGTGATACTATTGTAATCGATATTCCCAATCGTATTATCAGGGTTGATGTGCCAGATGCCGTATTAGCAGAACGTCGTATTGTGATGGAAGCGAAAGGTGATTTAGCGTGGCAACCGGTTAAACGTGAACGAGAAGTGAGCTTGGCATTACAAGCTTATGCTGCATTAACCACATCCGCATCAAAAGGTGCTGTGCGTGACGTAGATCAATTAAAACATCGTTAATAGCGCACTATGAAAATAGGAATTTGATGGAAGTGCAGCAGCATGATATATAGTGGTTCTAGGAAATTTTAGATACTTTTCGATAGTCTGAATTAGGGAGCGAAGGACGCACAATGTTGGGGATGGAACATAGTCATATTTTGCCAGAAATGGTCATGGTTGAAAGCTATAACTATTCGTTGGTTATTTTATCGGTTCTGATTGCTATATTCTCGTCATTTACCGCTTTTGGCACTGCTGAGAGGATAAGCTCCTCCTCTAAAAAATCACATAAAATAGCCTGGAATATGTTTGGCGCGACAGCGATGGGCGTGGGTATTTGGGCGATGCATTTTGTGGGTATGCTGGCATTAACCTTGCCAGTACCTATTTATTATGATGTTTTTATAACCGTTATATCT
>JAUXFA010000172.1 GCA_030620285.1 Piscirickettsiaceae bacterium | reverse complement strand
TTTCATTGCAGGCATATAGCGATAAACATAGTAGCCAACCATCATTACAAGTAAAAACTATTGCCAGCGGTTTAGGCGTGCCATGGGGTATGGCATTGCTGCCCGATAACACCATGATTATCAGTCAGCGAGAAGGCATTGTATCGCAACTTACTCTGGATACAGGGCAGATCATTACCCTTTCAGGTCTACCCAATATCAAAGTGGGTGGGCAAGGTGGTTTATTTGACGTCCAACTGTCACCAAACTACAGCAATAGCAAATGGATCTATTTTAGCTATAACAAAGATGTTGACGGTCAAGGTGCGACCACGCTTGCTCGCGCAAAACTTAAAGATCAAAGTTTAATCGATTGGCAAGATCTCCTTATTACAAAATCGACTAGCACTAAGAATGTTCATTTTGGTGGCCGTATTAGCTTTGATAATAATAACCATCTATTTTTAGCTATCGGTGATCGAGGGGTTCGGTCTAATGCCCAAAATTTATTGACCCATTCAGGCTCGATATTACGACTTAATCTTGATGGTACTGCCGCTAAAGACAATCCCTTTATAACTAATGCTAAGGCATTAGCTGAAATATGGAGTGTTGGCCATCGCAATCCTCAAGGGTTGTTCTTCAACAAACAAACGCAGCAGCTGTGGGAGGTAGAACATGGGCCCCGTGGTGGCGATGAAATTAATCTAATTGAATCCGGGAAAAATTATGGTTGGCCCATTATTTCTTATGGTAAAGAGTATGGGGGACCAATGGCTGTTGGAGAAAGCACTGAACGCGAAGGCATGGAACAACCTATTAAAAGCTATGTTCCATCAATTGCAACGAGCAGCATCATTCAATATACCAGTCAGACGTTTAAGAGCTGGCATGATAGCTTATTAATTGGCGCCTTAAAATCGCAACATCTTAACCAAGTTTATTTAGATAAAGATGGCAAAGCTATCACTGAAAATAAGTTATTCCGAGGCATTAATGGTCGAATCCGTAACCTTATTGAAAGCCCTGAAGGCTGGCTTTATATCTCTACTGATGATGGCAGAATTTTAAAAGTTAGCCCGCATACCGAATAGCAATAATATAATAACGTTTACTACCATCTTGAACATGTATCGTGACTTCCTCATCAACCTTTTTACTTAATAATGCCTGTGCTAAAGGTGAGTCTAAACTGATATTACCATGTTGATGATCAATTTCATCGGGACCAACAATCCGATATTCAACATGTTCTCCCTGCTCATTTTCTAACATTATAATCGCTGCAAAAAAAACCTTATCTTCATCGTCAGGATTGTCAGCAATAACATGTAAATCCGGCATTCTTTTTTGCAAATATCGAATACGACGATCTAAGCCTCTTAACTCTTTTTTACGATAGATATATTCGGCATTTTCACTACGGTCACCTTCCGCCGCAGCGGCTGACAATGCTTTGACTACTTCTCTACGCCTATCCCATATTTGATTTAGCTCTTCATTGAGCCGAGCCATTCCTTCAGAGGTAATATAAGGAGATGATTTCATAATATTTTTATATCGCACAAAGAAAAAGACCACCAAAACGGTGGCCTAAATTCATTTCCACAATGAAAGTTAACTCACTTTAGCCATCAGTTGATCGATATCTGTTATTTTATTAATATCAAAATACAAACAATCTGGAAAATTATCACGAATATAAATCCCATCTAATACCTGCTCAATTTTGTTAATCAATCCTAATGAACCTGAACGACTTGATTGAAAATCAGCGGCTGAATAATTAATAACATCATTTATTTCATCAATCATCAGTGCATATCGAGGTGTTTTACCATCTTCTGTTACATATAAAAGCACTTGCCGCATACTACTCTTTATTTGATCGCGAGCTCTTGCAAACATCGCCCTTAAACGGCGCAATGTCGTCGCACGCTCATGCTCTAAAATTGCTAATGCTTCATCTGCCTTACCCTCATCACGCAAGGCAATCAATTTCTCAGCTAAAGCATGGATCCTGCGGTGAGGCGTATCAAACAATTCCATTAACTCTTTTAGAGTCTCATCTCGTGTTTCAAACTTGTTATACCATTTACCAAATGCACATTCATCAGGATTTAGAGCCTTAACAAAAGCATCACCTTGGGTAATGGTTAATTCCAATGAATTCATCCATTCAACATGGTCTTTTTCACGAGCAGTTAATGTTTCGACCAACTCTGCCTTAGTATCCATACCCGAAGACACACCAATGCGATGAGCATAATCCAATACCGGTACAGCAATACCTTGAAATTTAACCACGCCACAAAAGCCGCGCTCTTCAATAGGCAAACGTTGAATTTCATTTATTTCCTGGCCGAGCATTAATACATTTTCGATATCGAGACCAAACATCATATCTTCAATAAAGAAGGTAAATATTTGCCGCTCTTGACTCGAATTACCGCTATTATTGCCTACCGCCACATGGTTGAGTGCCATTGCATACCCTCTGTTAGGTCAAGTAACCACTATCGTTACACTATTTTGTTATTTTTTATACCAGTAAAAATCGTACTGGACAAATATTGTTAATAAATAAATGCAAAAGCTAAGCCACTTTATTAATGCAAGGTTTGTCGTAATTTTTGTTCGGCAATGACGCCTCCTAAATAATCAACGATAGTACGCATATCTAATTCAGCATTTTCTAAACAGCTCGATGCCCCAGGTGATGGAGTCATATTAAAAAGAATACCATTTCCAGAATTAATTTTTGCTTCACCCATCATCAATTGAGCATTCTTTTTATCAATCAACTGCGGTCTTACACCACCAAATCCCTTGGCAAATTGAATATCTTTTAAACTTAAAGATGGCACAATTTTTCGAACATCTTTCAAGAATAGCCAACGCCGAAAACCCGGAATTTCAAATAAAAAGTTCTTAAAAATATAATTCCTAATATCACTCACTTTAAACAAATCCCAAAAAACTTTTAAAACACCTCTATCAAGCCGAAGTACCCGCAAAAACTCTGCAAATGTTTTACGGTTATAACGTTCTAAATAAGGAATTAAAAGAGCCGTCGGTCCAAATCGTGTTTTGCCATCAATTAGCACATCAGGATCACCGTGAACGGCTGCAAAGGGTAACTTATCATTTTGCACCGTATAGACTTTGCCATTTAATGATTTCGGTGTGAAGTAGAAACTACCTGCCACCGGTAAACATGAAAACTCTAGACCATAGCCCATTTGCTGTGCCAGTAATAAACTATGCCCTCCTGCCGAGACAACAACCGATCTTGCTTGTATAACACTGCCTTGACTATGAATATGAAAAAGCCCATCTTGTTCAATGATCTGCTCAACATGGCAATTCATGGCAATGTTTAGATTTTTATCATTTTTTTGAGCTTCAACAACAAATGATTGAGCTAATTGGTTAAAATTAACCGCACAATATTCATCTAATACGGCCAGTGCAATACAGGGTTCTGGTCTCAGTTTTCCATTAACCATCACCACATTAGGTTCAATCTCTGCAATTTGTTCTTTCTCAAGTAACTGCATTGAAGAAAATCGTTCTCGGAAAACTTCAAAACGTTGACGGAGCTTACGACATTCGTTTTCACCAACACCTAGAACCATCTTAGGATATTTAAAAATAACTCGATCTCGGTTATCTAAAGTGGCCGTATAATTAACAACCATTTCGGCGGCAGCTTTCACTTTACAAGCTTTTTCTAATGTGTAATTGGTTTCGATATCGCCACAATGTAAGGTTTGACTATTATTACGGCCATGTGAATTAACCATGGCCACGCCATCATATTTTTCTATCAAAATAATATCATTGATATCAGTATATTCGGCCAACATATAAAACAATGCAGTACCACAGACACCACCACCGATAATCGCCACCTGATGAATATTTTCGTCCATTGCCTTCTCCACACTAAATTGTGTCAAAGTTTATCAAATATGCCAATGATACCTTATTTTTTATTTCTATCTGAGAAGGCAGGAATGCTTGATAAAATAGTCTGTAATTCATCCTTTGTACTTTTTGGCAAGATTAACTCATCAACGTCATCATTGAGTAAATTTTC
>JAUXFA010000057.1 GCA_030620285.1 Piscirickettsiaceae bacterium | reverse complement strand
AACAGTTATCTGAACGACTTAATTCTGCAATGAGTGAAATGCAAGATCTGAAAAAAGATCTTAATGAAACTAAGCAACAAGCAAAAACAGATTCACTGACAAAATTGGCTAATCGTAAATCTTTTGATGAGGTCATCACAAAAGTAACTCAAGATGCAGATAATACAGGTATTGAAGTCTGTCTTATATTTTGTGATCTTGACCTATTTAAAAATATAAATGACAGTCATGGTCATTTAGTGGGTGACCAAGTACTTAAAATGGTTGCAAACACAATGAAAGGCGTGGTTAAGGGTCGCGATTTAGTGTCGCGATATGGTGGAGAAGAATTCACCGTTACCCTGCTCAATACCAGCCTTGATAATGCTAAAAAATTAGCAGAATCACTTCGTAAGGAAATAGCTTCTAAACGCATTAAACGTCGAGACACTGGGGAATCACTGGGTGCAATTACGATGTCATTTGGGGTGGCACGTTATGTTCCATCGGAAGGTGTCGATAGTTTTTTACAACGAGCAGATCGTGCCTTGTATATGTCTAAACGAAAAGGGCGCAATGCGGTATCTGAAGCCGCTCCACCTATACTGAGATAAACTAGAAACTATCGGTTAGAAAAACTTCATTTAATGGTAGTTGGCCTGCACGGGGCCGCGCATCTTCTTTCTTTTTGCCAACGGTGATCATCATGGTGATGATATGGTCATGAGGTAAGTTGATAATTTTGGCAACTTGATCAAAATCAAAACCATCCATTGGGCAACTGTCATAGCCCATTTCTTTGGCCATTAGCATAATATTCATTGCCGCAATACTGGTTGAACGAATGCATTCGTCACGTTGCGCTTGATGATGATTGGTATAGTAGTTTTCGATTGCCGGCAGGAGAAAGTCTTGTACTTCTTGGGGTGCATGTTGCCAATAGCGTTCTGGCTGTTTATCCCAGGCATTGAGATCAGCACAAAGAACTAATAAGAGTGAGGCTTTAGTGACTTGCTCCTGGCCCCAACTTGCATCTTGTATTTGTTGCCGTTTTTGGCCATTTTTTACTTGAACGAAACGCCAATGCTGAATATTAAATGCGGTTGGTGATAATATCGCATACTCCATTAATTCATTGACTTCTGACTCCGTCATTTTATGAACAGAATCAAAATGTTTAACAGAACGGCGACTGATGATCGCTTGTTTAATATCCATAAAATCTCGTTTAATTAATGTGAGGACACATTTTCTACTTTGATGTAGATCGTTTGTCGTTGTTGGCGGTGAGTATGGTAACGTGTCGAACCTTGATTTTCGATATTTTTTTCATTATCAATTTGTCCCAGCTCGATCCATTGTCCAACCGGCCCCGCCACGCTGCTGATAACTTCACTTTTTTTGATGGTGCCATCACGTTTGTTAAATTGCTCGAACATGGGGTGAATATCAATAGTAGCTTGGTGATTAGGCAATATTGTAGCAACGGCTTGAAAACCATTATTAATATTAAGATAGTAAGTATCGGACTGCACGGCAAGGTCACCATCTTGTCGGAGTACTAAATATTGCTCTTGCTGCGGAATGTCTTGACCCAGTGTCAGTAATATAGGTCGGCCGGCGATGCCTTGTGCTTGATAATGTTGGTTGCTATGGTTTGCGCTATTAGTCGACCATCTATTTACTGACAGATTGCCAGAGAATCCATCATTGCTTAATACAATAGTGGCATTATCTTGAGCTCCTTGTTGATCTGATAAAATTTCATCGGTTTTTATCACTGATATTTTAAGTCGTTGTAGTGGGGTATCAAGCTTGTTGATTAATAGTTTAATGTCATTAATAACATTCGATTCTGCTTTGAGGATAATAAAGTGATTAAAAGCCCTTGCCGTTGCTTCTTTGGGTAAGAAGGCCTGAACTTCAGGAAGGACTTCAGTTGCTAAGCGGTGATTTAATTGTATGGTTTCAATTTTGGCGGCTGCCCAAGAGGTGCAGCTGATAATGCTAAAAAGGATAAATGCTATTATTTTCATATATTTAATCTCCTTGTCATGGTATCTGGTGTACTGTTATCCCATCGATCATTAAATGCTTTTTTGAGATCGCGTGCTTCGGCAGGATCATGAAAACAGCACTTTCCTTGATAGCGTAAAAAACTTGGACAATATAAATAGCGAGTATTATCCACAACCATAAACATATTCAACGAGTCTTGGTGCTGTTTTGCGGTGATGTTAAGCTGGATTGAGCTGGTGAGACGCTGAATTAACGGTATTAAGCGATGGCCATTTTGAATATTGGTTTGGCTGGAATGAATAAGTAATTTGATGATGGTTTTATCAGATCGACGAGCAAACTCACTGATGCAATCAATAAAATCAGTATTATCAAATAGTATTGGGTCGATATTATTACCCAAAAAGCAGATTTCCCGCTTGGCTTGTTGTGCAAGTCGTAATGCTAGTTCTTTTGTTTGTTCACGACCATCAAACTGAATCAGCTGCTCTGATTGTTCAGTGAGATGATCGTTGTCACTCATTAGTTAACAATTACGAGCCTGTTCAGCAGCATTACCAATATAATTTGCCGGTGTTAGTTGACGCAAGCCTGCTTTGGCTTCTTCAGGTAAATCTAAGCCATTAATGAAAGCCAACATGATTTGTTCATTGACGCGTTGTCCTCGGGTCAATTCTTTTAGCTTTTCATAAGGGTTTTCAATGCCATAACGACGCATTACCGTTTGAATAGGTACAGCTAAGACTTCCCAATTATTATCGAGGTCTTTAGCCATGGCTTCAGGGTTAACTTCTAGTTTACTAATACCTTTTAATGCAGCACTATAGGCCAGCATAGAATGTGAAAACCCCACGCCAAGATTACGTAATACAGTTGAATCAGTTAGATCACGTTGCCACCGAGAAATCGGTAGTTTGATCGCTAAATGATCGAACATAGCATTCGCTAAACCTAAATTCCCTTCGGCATTTTCAAAATCAATCGGATTTACTTTGTGTGGCATAGTTGATGAGCCAATTTCACCTTTAATGGTTTTTTGTTTGAAAAAACCAATCGAAATATAACTCCAGATATCTCGGCAAAAATCGATTAATACCGTATTAAAGCGGATTTGTGCTTGGAATAATTCAGCCATATAGTCATGCGGTTCAATCTGGGTGGTATATTTGTTCCAACGGAGACCTAAACCGGTCACAAAACTATGAGCCATCATTGGCCAATCGACATTGGGATAGGCTGACAGATGAGCATTATAGTTACCAACAGCACCATTCATTTTGCCGTAAAGAAGTACTGCCGCAACATGAGTACGCTGAAGTTCAAGTCGTTGAACGACATTAGCCATTTCCTTACCCAAGGTGGTTGGCGATGCCGGTTGGCCATGAGTACGTGACATCATCGGTGTTTCAGCATGTTCAATTGCTAGTTTACGAATAGCACCGATCAATGTGTCCATTTCAGGCAAAATGACTTGTTCACGAGCACTTTTGAGCATGATGCCGTAAGAAGTATTATTAATATCCTCAGAAGTACAAGCAAAGTGGACAAATTCGCTGACTTTATGAAGTTCATCATTAGCTTTGAATTTGCGTTTTATGAAATATTCAACGGCTTTTACATCATGGTTAGTTTCACGCTCAATATCTTTGATTTCTGCTGCATCATCGACAGAGAAATTATTAACCATATTATCCAGAAAGGCTTCAGCGTCACTGCTGAGTTGGGGCACTTCGGCGATATCAGCATTAGCACCTAATAAATGCAACCAACGGACCTCTACTTCAACACGTGCGCGTAATAAGCCATATTCACTAAAATAGGGACGTAATGCCTTGGTTTTATCGGCATAACGACCGTCAATAGGTGAGATCGCAGTGAGCGAGGTAAGATCCATGAATACTCCATTCAATTTAAGCTAAAAATATGTGGAAAATTATATCAGATCTGAAGTTTGCTTCGATGGGCATGTTAAAATAATCTTTTACCACCTCAACACCGGAGAGAGCTGCGTGCTGGATGAATATCAAAAACACGTTGAACAACGTGCACAAGAAAATTTACCACCTTTAGCCTTAGATGCTGAACAAGTTTCAGCAATTGTCGAATTACTAAAACAACCCGAAACAGATATGAGTGATGAATTGTTAGGCTTACTCATTCATCGAGTACCACCAGGTGTTGACCAAGCTGCTTATGTTAAAGCCGGATTTTTAGCTGATGTTGCCAGAGGTGAAGTGAGGTGCTCATTAATTGATCCGGTTAAAGCGACAGCCTTATTAGGCACCATGATGGGTGGTTACAATATTCAACCATTAATTGATTTGCTTGATCAAGGTGATACTGCTGCAGAAGCAGGAAAAGCCCTATCAAAAACATTGCTTATTTATGATGCTTACCATGATGTGGTTGAAAAATCAGCCACTAACGATTATGCCAAGCGAATAGTGCAATCATGGGCAGATGCAGATTGGTTTACTGCTAAACCGGTATTGCCGGAAAGTATTACTGTTACTGTATTTAAAGTGGATGGTGAAACCAATACTGATGATTTATCCCCCGCAACTGAAGCATGGAGCCGGCCAGATATTCCTTTGCATGCCAAAGCGATGTTAGTTAGCAAGATGCCGGATGGTTTGCAAAAAATAGAAGAGTTGAAACAAAAAGGCCACCCGCTTGCTTATGTTGGTGATGTGGTCGGTACCGGTTCCTCTCGGAAATCGGCGATTAATTCAGTGTTATGGCATATGGGTAAAGATATTCCCTTTGTACCGAATAAACGTCAGGGTGGCGTAGTCTTAGGGAGTAATATCGCTCCGATTTTCTTTAATACCGCTGAAGATTCTGGTGCGTTACCGATTGAATGTGATGTGCAATCTTTGAATATGGGGGATGTGATTACCATTTATCCTTATCAAGGCAAAATCACCAATGAGGCTGGTGAAGTGGTATCAAACTTTACGATACGGCCAACAACGTTGCCGGATGAAGTTCGAGCAGGTGGCCGCATCCCGCTTATTATTGGTCGAGGTTTAACTGATAAAGCACGTGAAACATTGGGTTTAGATTCATCGGAAGCCTTTTTAAGACCTATTACACCTGATGATACGGGTAAAGGTTATACCTTAGCTCAGAAAATGGTAGGTCGTGCATGTGCTATCGATGGTGTCCGTCCAGGCACTTATTGTGAGCCAAAAGTAACAACCGTTGGTTCACAAGATACCACGGGTGCAATGACCCGTGATGAGTTAAAAGAGCTGGCTTGTTTAGGTTTTTCAGCAGATTTAGTGATGCAGTCTTTTTGCCATACAGCTGCTTATCCAAAGCCTGTTGATATCAAACTACAACATTCATTACCAGATTTTATTAGCACGCGTGCGGGTGTGTCATTGCGCCCGGGAGACGGTGTTATTCATTCATGGTTAAATCGTATGGTTTTGCCTGATACCGTGGGGACGGGCGGCGATTCACATACCCGTTTCCCGATTGGTATAAGCTTTCCTGCCGGTTCAGGACTAGTGGCTTTTGCTGCGGCTTTAGGTGTGATGCCATTAGACATGCCGGAATCAGTATTGGTGCGCTTTAAAGGTGAAATGCAACCAGGCATTACTTTGCGTGATTTAGTCAATGCAATTCCGTATGTAGCAATTCAAAAAGGCTTATTGACGGTTGAGAAAAAAGGTAAGAAAAATATCTTTAATGGTCGAGTATTAGAGATCGAAGGTTTACCAGGTTTGAAAGTCGAACAGGCATTTGAATTATCAGATGCATCAGCTGAACGTTCAGCAAATGGCTGTACGGTTCATTTGAATAAAGAGCCTATTATCGAGTTTTTAAATTCTAATGTTTCATTATTGGAGTGGATGATTGCAGAGGGGTATGAAGATGCCCGGACTATCCAACGCCGTATAGATTCGATGAAAGCATGGTTGGCTGATCCTCAATTATTAGAGCGAGATGCTGATGCTGAATATGCCGAAATAATTGAAATCGATTTGGCGGATATTACGGAACCATTATTAGCATGCCCAAATGACCCTGATGATGTAAAACCGTTATCAGAACTTGCTGGAGTTGAGATTGATGAAGTGTTTATTGGTTCATGTATGACTAATATCGGCCATTACCGAGCGGCGAGTAAAGTGCTTGAGAATATGGGCAACTTACCCACTAAATTGTGGGTGGCGCCGCCCACAAAAATGGATCAACATCAACTACAACAAGAAGGTGTTTATAGTACTTTTGGTCGTGTTGGTGCTCGTACCGAAACACCGGGTTGTTCATTGTGCATGGGTAATCAAGCACGTGTTGCAGACAATGCGACTGTGGTATCAACCTCAACGCGTAACTTTCCTAATCGTTTAGGTAATGGCGCTGATGTGTATTTGTCCTCTGCTGAGTTAGCTGCGGTGGTTGCCAGCATGGGCCGCTTACCAACAGTTGAAAAATACCAACAAAAAGTAGCGGGAATTGAGCCGATGTCAGATGAGATATATCGCTATCTTAACTTTAATGAAATGGCTGAATATAACGCTTCTTTATAATCTGAAAATACAGCCTCAGAGCAAGATACTTGCTGTGCGGCTGTGCTTTAGCCCTAGTCTGGGCCTAGTGCTAAGGCTGATTTCTTAGGGAATTCACCCCGCTTAGCGCGTGCGGAGGATACTGTGGATAGCACAAATAATCCAAAAACAATCAATACTAACGGGACAACCGCAATCCAACTAAACACAGCTAGCAAAATATCGAACATATTAGGATCTGTTTGTGATGAAGCAATGAACCAACCTAGAAGAAATATACCTGCAGATATTGCATAACCAATTAGCAAAAACTGACTACGTTTCCATGCTTGTTGCCAATTTGCCTTTATCAAATCAGTATCCTTTGAACTTTCACAACAGGTGATGCGGGCTTTTTTGACTATCCATAATAACGCTAAGATAGAACCGCCGAATGAAGCGGCAAGAATGATATTAATATAGTCACTACTTAATGCTACAAGTGGTATTAATAGATGAAAAACAGATAAGTTTGTCATCAAAAATTCGTGTGGATAAGCGGCGCATTGATTTTCATATTCCATGGTGTTTT
>JAUXFA010000004.1 GCA_030620285.1 Piscirickettsiaceae bacterium | reverse complement strand
TGGTGGCATCAAAAGGGGTTATTATCCCTATTCAATGTGAATATTATGCTTTGGAAGGATTATCTTCTTTATTAAAAACGATAGAGCGGATTAAGCAACGTGCTAACCCAGCATTAGAAATTTCAGGGCTACTTCGTACCATGTTTGATGCACGTAATAATTTGGCTAACCAAGTCTCTCGTCAGCTTATTACTCATTTTGAGAAAAAAGTATTTCACTCTATTATTCCGAGGAATGTACGTTTGGCCGAGGCACCCAGTCACGGCGTGCCGGTGGTAAAGTATGATCGAGCATCACGTGGTTCAATAGCATATTTGGCGTTAGCAAGTGAATTTTTACGTCGTGAGAAAAATAACTAAACAGGTAAACAAATGGCGACCAAAAAACGAGGATTGGGTAGGGGATTGGATGCATTGCTGGCGGATGTCGAGCATCAAGAGCAGAGCTTGGATGAAACGCTACAATATTTTCCACTCGATATTATTCAGCCTGGAAAATATCAACCTCGAAATGATATGTCACAAGAATCGTTAGATGAGTTAGCCGATTCAATTCGTGTTCAAGGATTAATACAGCCAATTGTTGTTCGACCTATTAGAGGCGGGCGATATGAAATTATTGCTGGTGAACGGCGCTGGCGAGCATCAAAGTTGGCTGAGCTAGAAACTATGCCAGCATTGGTGCGTGAGGTATCTGATCGTAGTGCGATTGCGATGGCATTAATTGAAAATATACAGCGTGAAAATCTCAACCCAATGGAAGAAGCCAATGCCCTCCATCGATTGCGTGAAGAGTTTTCCATGACCCATCAGGAAGCAGCTGAGGCAGTAGGCCGTTCTCGCGCCGCAGTCTCTAATTTATTACGCCTTAGAAATTTAAATGAAGATGTGAAGCGTTTAGTCGAAAACTGTGATCTTGAAATGGGCCATGCTCGGGCTTTACTCGCATTGGACGGTGAGCTTCAATCTGATACTGCTAAACATGTTGTTGAAAAAGGTTTGTCGGTGCGTGAAACCGAGCAATTAATTCGGCGGCTATTAAAACCTTTGAAAGAAAAATCACACCCAGCAGGTTCACTGTTGGCAGAGATTGATCAGATCACGCAGCAGATCAGTGAAAAACTAGGTGATCGGGTCACGGTAAAACACAGCGCAAGTGGCAAAGGAAAACTGGTTATTGATTATTCAAATTTGGCAGATTTGAAAGATATTATTCGGCATATAAAGTAAGAGTTTAGTTAAGGAAACGTGTAGTAATGTATAGCGATGAGGACCTCGACTCAGCTGTAGCCGCAGGTGTGATGAGTAATCAACAGGCGGCAGCTTTTCGAGAGCATGTTGCACAGCAAAGAACTACTCCTGCGGTAGATGAAGAACAGTTTCGTCTGGTAACGGGATTCAATGATATTTTTGTGACAATAGCCTGTTTGCTATTGCTGAGTTCAATAGCGTGGATTGGTTCTTCGCTTAGCTTGCCTTTTGGATTCGCAATGCAAACTGCTATAGCTTGGGGATTGGCAGAGTACTTTACTCGGAAACGACGGATGTCTCTGCCATCGATTATTTTGTTGCTTGCTTTTGTCGTGGGTGTTTTTATGACAGGAGCCACTTTCCTTAAGAGTGTGGGGGTTGGTGAAGATTTTGGCCGAGGAATTCCTAGTGCTATCGCCGCATTTTCTACATGGTTACACTGGCAACGATTTAAAGTGCCTATTACTGTCGCGGCGGGCATAGCAGCTCTTGTTGCAGGTGTGATTTTTGTACTATTTGGCTTGGCGCCAGAAGTCAGGCAATGGCTGCTTCCAATTACATTTGTTGCAGGTATCGCCGTTTTTATTTTTGCAATGTATTGGGATGCGTCTGATACTTTGCGACAAACTAGAAGATCAGATGTGGCTTTTTGGCTTCATCTTATTGCTGCCCCGCTTATAGTACATCCCATATTTTCGATATTAGAAGTGTTTAACGATGGTGTGGGGTTGTGGCAAGCAACTGCCGTGACTATTTTATATGTTGTGATTGCCATTATTTCAATATCAATAGATCGTCGAGCAATGATGGTGTCAGCGCTTATTTATGTGCTTTATGCTTTTGATTTATTGTTAGATCAATATGGCATTGTTAGCCTAGGGTTTGCTATCACGGCATTCATTATTGGCGCGGGCTTGCTCTTGTTATCGGCATTTTGGCACTCTTGCAGAACATATCTGCTGCAGTTTTATCCAGAGTTTATATTAAAACAACTCCCCAGTTTGCGGTAGTTTAATTACTTATATTTTATGAGGTTACAGTCGGCAAGCTAAAGTATAAAAGATGTCTTTCGGTTTAGGGATGTCAATTATTTGATTGACCTAATATCGGGTAGAGCTTTATAATATTTGGCCTGATTTAGGCAAAAGTTAAAATCCAGACCATTTGAAGTTAGGGTAGATAGTTTGAATTCGACCGAAGGCAAGAAGGAAAACTCTCAAGGCGCATTGTGGATTTTGATCGGGGTTGGGACTCAACTGAGTGCCTCGGTAATCTCGGGTTTTGTCTTAGGTTTTGGAACCGATGTTTTTTTCGATACCAAGCCGATTTTTATGATGGTCTTTGGCATGTTGGGTTTTGTCGGCGGCCTCATAAGGGCGTATCAATTATTGAGTAAGGTCGGTTGAGCGAAACGAAACAAAGTGAAGTTGGAGAAAGCGCCTACACGGTAAAAATAATCCAATTAGCAATAATATCGATTGCTGCATTGGGGTTTTATTTTGCAGTCGGTGGCTGGGCATCACTATCAACGCTTTATGGTGGTGGCATAGCGTTAGTTTATACCACGCTACTGTGGGGGAATGTTGCTTCGGCTGAAGTTAAGCAAGGTTCAGAGCAGGTCGCTCTTTATCTAGGTGCGGTGGTTCGATTTGTTAGTGTTGCTCTATTGCTGATTGTCGGTTTAGGTTGGATAAAATTTAATGCGCTGGCAACAGTCATTGGCTTTAGTTCGGCGCAACTGGCTTATGTCGCTTGCCTTGGCATAGCGATTAAGAAAAAAGATTAGAGCATAAAGAATACTTGGGTTTCGGAATAATGATTCCGGAAATGTAATGTCAATTTTAATGGATGGCTGATAATAGTGAGTTCTGCGGAATCTGAATTAGGTAGTGTCGAATACATACAACATCATCTAACCAACCTTTGTGCCGGTGCGTGTGATCCTGAAACGGGTGCGGATGCTGGTTTTTGGGCTTGGCACGTTGACAGTCTTGTCATTAGTACTTTGTTGGGAATGTTGATTGTTTTTGTTGGTTGGCGATTAGGTAAGAATCTAAGTGCTGATAAGCCAGGAAAATTCCAGAACTTTGTTGAGACCATTGTTGAGTTTGTTGATCAGTCAGTAAAAGATACCTTCCCCGGCCATAATCCTTTAATCGCACCATTATCCTTGACCATCTTTGTCTGGGTTTGGTTAATGAACTTCATGGATATGATTCCAGTAGATTTGTTACCAGTAATGGCAAGTTGGTTTGGCATTCATTATCTCAAGGCCGTTCCGACAACCGATCTTAATGTGACATTCGCGATGTCGTTGACGGTATTTGCATTGATTGTCTTCTATAGCATCAAGATAAAAGGGCCAATTGGATATTTAAAAATGTTCCTGTTCCACCCTTTCGGTAAGTTTTTTATTCCGGTGAACATCGTTATGACCTTCATCGAAGAGCTCGCTAAACCACTGAGTTTAGGGCTGCGTTTATTTGGAAATCTATTTGCGGGTGAATTGGTCTTTTTGTTGATTGCCATTATCGGTGGTTCGGCAATGGTCCTATTGCCGATGCAGATTGGCTTGGGCTTAGGGTGGTTGATTTTCCACCTGTTGGTAATAACACTACAAGCCTTTATTTTTATGGTGTTAACAATTGTTTATCTTGGTATGGCTCATACCGAAGATCATTAATTTTATTAATTTAAACTAAAGAGGAAAGAAAAATGACAGCTGAAATGATAGCAATGATTTATTCTTACACAGCAGTAGGTGTAGGTGTGATTTTAGCGGCAGCGGGTTTAGGTTCAGCTATTGGCTGGGGTTTGATTTGTGCGAAAACATTAGAAGGTATTTCACGTCAACCTGAAATGCGCCCACAATTAATGACTAATATGTTTATCTTCGCTGGATTGATGGAATCATTTCCATTCATCATCTTAGCGTTTGCTATGTGGTTCTTGTTTGCGAACCCATTTGTTGGTGCTCTAGCAGCAGCAATCGCGACGATTTAAAACATTTTACTAACGTATATTTGCAGGAGTAAATAAAGCCGTGAATATTTCAGTATCGTTATTTGGACAAATAGTCTCTTTTGTCTTGTTGATTTGGTTTGTCAACAAGGTGTTATGGGGCCCATTGTCAACTATGATGGAAGACAGACGTACGCGTATAGCGGACGGTCTTGCCGCCGCTGAGCGTGGTAAGCATGAGCAAGAGTTAGCTGAAAAACGTGCTCAACAAGTTATTCATGAAGCGAAAGAGCAAGCCAATGAAATCATTGTGCAAGCACAACGTCGTGGTAATGAGATTGTTGATGAGTCGAAAGCTAATGCTCGCGTTGAAGGCGATCGCATTCTGACTTCTGCAAAAGCAGAAATTGAACAAGAAGCTAATCGCGCAAAAGATGAGCTTCGAACTCAAGTCGGCAGTGTTGCGATGGCAGGTGCGGCAAAAATTCTTGGCCGTGAAATTGATGAAAAGGCACATACCAATTTGTTAGAAGAATTGGTTGGCCAGATCTAGAGGTTAATTAGAGAATGGCTGAAGCAATTACTATCGCTCGACCTTATGCAAATGCAGTATTTGCTATTGCAAAGGATAAGGGCGAGTTAAAAACATGGTCTGACTTGCTTGCGGTATTAGCGCAAGCGGTAGCCGTACCGGATATGCAGTCTGTAATTAGTAGCCCATCGGTAAGTGATGAGCAGGTAATAACTGTATTAGCAGATGTTGCGGGCGAGCTGATAAGCGATGATGCTCGAAGCTTTTTAGCATTATTAGCAGAAAACAATCGCTTACCATTGCTGGCGGATATCGGAGTGATTTTTGAAGAATTGCGCGAACAGGCTGAGCAAGTGATGATTGCTGATGTAACGACAGCATTAGAATTGACAGAAAAACAAGAAAAAGACATCTCAGCGGCGTTGAAAAAACGCCTTGGTAGAGATATCACCTTGAAGACAAGCATTGATAAAAGCTTGTTAGGCGGGGCAATTATTCGAGCAGGCGATCTCATTATTGATGGTTCTGCTTTGGGCAAACTGAACAGACTGACCAACGCTATTAATTAGCGGTCCGTTTATAGAGGAAACAAAGATGCAACTGAATTCAGCAGAAATCAGTGACCTAATCAAAAAGCGTATTGAAAGCTTTGATGGGGCAACTGAAGCACGCACAGAGGGTACGGTAGTCGGTGTAACTGATGGTATCGTTCGTGTTCATGGTTTAGCAGATGTTATGGCCGGGGAAATGCTTGAATTCCCAGGTAATACTTTTGGTATGGCGTTAAACTTAGAACGTGACTCTGTTGGTGCGGTGGTATTAGGTCCTTACCAACACATTACAGAAGGCGACAGTGTTAAATGTACCGGCCGTATTTTGGAAGTGCCAGTCGGCGAAGCTCTTTTGGGTCGTGTTGTTGATTCATTAGGCCAACCATTAGATGGTAAAGGCGATATCAATGCAGAAGGTGCGGCACCGATTGAGAAAGTAGCGCCAGGCGTTATCTCTCGTCAATCAGTCGACCAACCACTTCAAACTGGTTTGAAATCAGTTGATGCGATGATTCCAGTAGGCCGAGGCCAGCGTGAGTTAATCATCGGTGACAGACAAACAGGTAAAACAGCTATTGCTATTGATGCCATCATCAACCAAAAAGGTACTGGCGTTAAATGTATCTATGTTGCGATTGGTCAAAAAGCCTCTTCTATTGCCAACGTTGTTCGTAAGCTTGAAGAGCATGGCGCGTTAGAATATACAACGATTGTTGCTGCGGCAGCATCGGATTCAGCAGCATTACAATTTATTGCTCCTTATGCGGGCTGTTCAATGGGTGAATACTTCCGTGATAAAGGTGAAGATGCACTGATTGTTTATGATGATTTGACCAAACAAGCTTGGGCTTATCGTCAAGTATCATTATTATTACGTCGTCCACCGGGTCGTGAAGCGTATCCTGGTGATGTTTTCTACATTCACTCTCGTTTATTAGAACGTGCATCGCGTGTTAACGCTGAATACGTAGAGAAAATTACCGATGGTAAAGTGAAAGGTCAAACAGGTTCATTAACTGCATTGCCAATCATTGAAACACAAGCGGGTGACGTATCGGCTTTCGTACCTACTAACGTAATTTCGATTACAGATGGTCAGATCTTCTTAGAAACGGACTTGTTTAACGCGGGTATTCGTCCTGCGATTAACGCTGGTTTATCAGTATCACGTGTAGGTGGTGCCGCTCAAACTAAGATCGTTAAGAAATTAGGTGGTGGTACTCGTCTTGATTTGGCTCAGTATCGTGAATTAGCGGCATTTGCCCAATTTGCATCAGATCTTGATGAAGCAACACGTAACCAAATTGAACGTGGCCAACGTGTTACCGAATTAATGAAGCAGCCACAATATCAGCCATTATCAATTGCTGAAATGTCGGTGTCATTATTTGCCGCCAATGAAGGTTTTATTGATGATGTTGACGTAGATAAAGTGATGTCTTTCGAAGCAGCATTATTATCAAATATGCGTTCTGAGCATGCTGGTTTAATGGCTAAGATTGATGAAACAGGTGGTTTTGATGATGAAATTTCTGGCGCTATGCGTTCAGCAATTGAAAGCTTCAAAACAACTGGTAGTTGGTAAGCGGAGCATAAGTCATGGCTAGCGGTAAAGAGATACGGACTCAGATATCAAGCATCAAAAACACGCAGAAAATTACGCGTGCGATGGAGATGGTTGCTGCGAGTAAAATGCGTAAAGCTCAAGAACGTATGGCAACAACTCGTCCTTATGCAGATAAAATTTACAATATAGTTCAGCATTTAGCGCATGCACATTCTGAATACAAACATGTGTATTTAGAAGATCGTGCAGAAGAAAAACGTATTGGCTACATTGTTATTTCATCTGATCGTGGATTATGTGGTGGTTTGAATAATAATTTGTTCAAAACAATACTGAAAGAGATTTCCACGAAGGTTGATGAAGGCTTTGAAGTTGATGTCTGCACTATTGGTCAAAAAGCATCTGGCTTTTTCAGTCGCCTACCGGTAAATCATGTCGGTCAAGCAGTGCAGTTAGGTGATGCGCCGCATCCTCATGAGTTGGTGGGTGCCGTGAAAATCATGTTAGATGCATGTGAAGAAGGTCGTATTGATAGTTTATACCTTGTCTACAATGAGTTTGTGAACACCATGACTCAAGAAAACAAGATAGTAAAACTATTGCCAGCCTCACCCGATGCACCAAGTGAAGAATTATCCCATCAGTGGGATTACATCTATGAACCAGATGCAAAAAATGTATTGGATAATTTATTGTTCAGATACATTGAATCATTGGTTTATCAAGGTGTTGTTGAAAACATTGCTTGTGAACAAGCATCTCGTATGGTTGCAATGAAAAGTGCATCAGATAATGCGGGTGATCTTATTGATGACTTGCAACTGGTTTACAACAAAGCACGCCAAGCGGCGATTACACAAGAAATATCAGAAATTGTTGCCGGCGCAGCTGCGGTATAAGAGTAAATAACAGGGTGTAAACCCAAAATTGTATTGAAAGAGGAAGCAAGATGAGCTCTGGAAAGATTGTACAAATTATCGGTGCCGTTGTTGACGTGGAATTTCCACGTGACAGCCTACCAAAAATCTATGATGCGTTACTAGTTGAAGATGCTGGCCTTACGCTTGAAGTGCAACAACAGCTAGGTGATGGTGTTGTTCGTGCGATTGCGATGGGTGTAACAGATGGTCTTCGACGTGATTCCGCTGTTTCTAACACGGGTGAAGCGATTCAAGTTCCTGTCGGCCAAAAAACATTGGGCCGTATTATGGATGTATTGGGTAATCCAATTGATGAGAAAGGCCCTATCGGTGAAGAGGCTAGAATGTCTATCCATCGTAAAGCGCCTGCTTTTGACGAATTAGCTGCTAGTAACGAATTACTTGAATCAGGCATCAAAGTTATCGACTTGGTTTGTCCGTTCGCGAAGGGTGGTAAAGTGGGTCTGTTTGGCGGTGCCGGTGTAGGTAAAACGGTCAACATGATGGAGCTTATCCGTAATATCGCGATTGAGCACGATGGTTTCTCAGTATTCGCTGGTGTAGGTGAGCGTACTCGAGAAGGTAATGACTTCTATCATGAAATGACAGATTCAAATGTTATCGATAAAGTATCATTGGTTTACGGCCAAATGAATGAGCCACCGGGTAACCGTTTACGTGTTGCTTTGACTGGCTTAACCATGGCTGAAAACTTCCGTGATGAAGGTCGTGACGTATTGTTCTTCGTTGATAATATTTACCGTTACACACTAGCGGGAACAGAAGTATCTGCGCTGTTAGGCCGTATGCCATCAGCGGTAGGTTACCAACCAACATTGGCTGAAGAAATGGGTGTATTACAAGAACGTATTACCTCAACTAAAATTGGTTCTATTACCTCTATCCAAGCGGTATACGTACCGGCGGATGACTTGACGGATCCCTCTCCAGCAACAACCTTTGCTCATTTGGATGCGACAGTTGTATTGTCTCGTGCGATTGCTGAATTAGGTATTTATCCTGCGATTGATCCACTTGATTCAACAAGCCGTCAATTAGACCCATTAGTTGTCGGTAACGAGCATTATGACATTGCTCGTGCTGTTCAAGGAACATTACAACGTTATAAAGAGCTGAAAGATATCATCGCGATCTTGGGTATGGATGAATTATCTGAAGAAGATAAAATGACGGTAACTCGAGCTCGTAAGATTCAACGTTTCTTATCGCAACCATTCTTCGTGGCTGAAGTATTCACCGGTAGCCCGGGTAAATATGTGTCATTGCAAGATACGCTTGTTGGCTTTAAAGGTATTTTGAATGGCGACTACGATGCTCTACCAGAACAAGCGTTCTATATGGTGGGTGGTATTGAAGAAGCAGTTGAGAAAGCAAAAACCCTTTAAGGTTTTAGGAGATTAATCATGGCGATGACTATTCATGTAGATATCGTAAGTGCTGAGAAGGAAATTTTTTCAGGTGCTGCCGACATTGTTTATGCTACAGGAGAAATGGGTGAGTTAGGTATTTATCCTCGGCACACACCATTGATCACAAGCTTAAAGCCAGGCGAAGTGCGTGTAGTGGTTGATGGCAAAGAAGAGCAATTCTATGTGTCAGGTGGTATTTTGGAAATACAACCTCATGTGGTCACGGTTCTAGCGGATACCGCAATGCGAGCTGAAGACGTCGATGAAGCCGCGGCATTAGAAGCCAAAGCAGATGCAGAACGTGCACTACAAGATGGTGATGCGAAAATGGACTATGCGGAAGCTCAAGCTAAAATGGCTGAAGCAATGGCGCAACTTCGTAGTATTGACCGTATGAGAAAAGGTAAATCTCATTAGTATCATGCAAAAATGAATTAAAAAGGCTGTCTTATGACGGCCTTTTTTTTAGCCTTTATATTTTGTTAAGATATATCACTACTGAATTACATGGAACTATACATGAGTCTTTCTATTGTCGTCCTTGCTGCTGGTAAAGGCACCAGAATGAAATCAACGACGACTAAGGTTATGCATAAATTAGCAGGCAAAGCTTTAGTTGAACATGTTATTGATGTGGCATTATCACTCAAACCAAAAAGCTTAGCGGTGGTGTGTGGCAATGGTTCAGAACAAGTCATACCGTTATTAGATAATCGAAATATCACTGCAGTGATGCAGCATCAACAACTGGGTACAGGCCATGCGGTGATGCAAGCGGTTTCTGTCTTTGAGCAAGCCGAACAAGTGTTAGTGCTCTATGGTGACGTGCCATTAACGCAGTCAGCTACATTAGAAAAATTAATTCAATGTGGTGATAGTCAGAGTTTACGAATTTTAACAACAGAGCTTGCTGATCCCACCGGCTATGGACGTATTGTACGTAATACTAGCGGTGATGTTATTTGCATTACCGAACAAAAAGATGCCGATGAGGCGACGTTAGCTATTAGTGAAGTGAATAGCGGTATTATGGCGTTGCCTGCAAAATGGTTGATAGCATCGCTGAATAAACTGAGCAATGATAATTCTCAAGGTGAATATTATCTAACGGATATGGTGGCAATGGCTGTTGCTGATGGTTTGGCAATTAATACAGTTTGCTGTCAGGATAATGCGGAGGTAGCAGGGGTGAATACACGGCAACAATTAGCAGAATTAGAGCGTCATAAACAGCAGTTGCAAGCACAGAAATTAATGGCAAGCGGTGTTACTTTGTTGGATCCTGAACGAGTAGATATCCGGGGCACATTAGAAGTAGGTACTGACATCATAATAGATGTAAATGTTATTTTTGAAGGTGAAGTGACCCTTGACGATAATGTTGAAATTGGTGCTAACTGTATTATTAAGGATTCAATTATTGGCCAAGGCACAATTATCCTGCCCAATAGTATGATTGATTCAAGCCAGGTGGGCGCCAATGTAAATATTGGACCATTTGCACGATTACGGCTGGGAACAGTATTGTCAGATAACAGTAAAATTGGTAATTTTGTTGAGACTAAAAATGCCAATATAGGCCAAGGATCTAAGGTCAACCATTTGAGTTATATTGGCGATACCGATATGGGATCAGACGTTAATATTGGCGCTGGCACGATTACTTGTAATTATGATGGTGCGAATAAGCATCGTACCAAAATTGGAGATAATGTTTTTATTGGATCAGATAGTCAGTTGATAGCGCCGATAACCGTAGAAGATGGGGCGACGATTGGGGCAGGGACGACTTTACGGAAGGATGCACCAGCGGAGGCGTTGACTTTGACTAAGACTGTTCAGAAGACGGTGGTGGATTGGAAGAGGCCGGTAAAAAAGAAGTAAAATCAGCTTCAGAGGCTTAAGCAGAAAAAAGAGGGAGACTTTGCTGTGGATAACAAAAACAAAGAAGAAAAGGCTAAAACTTTCGATGCAGTAAATCAACGATTAAAGCTGTTCTTCGAAAATTTGACTCCCCAAAAAATTAGTCTAACAAGAACTTCTGCATATGCAGCAACGGGTGTATGTTTAGCCATCATTTTAACGCTTGTTCAAAAAGATGTTTTATCCACACCTCAGTATATAGCTTTGCTTACCAGTGCCTTAGCGATACCAATTTTAATTTTCTATGCAAATCTTAATGAAAATTTCTTATGGATTGGGGAGCGATCCTATAGACATTATCGTGAAATGCATAAAACTCCCGTTCTTTGGATAATAGTATCTATTGGGTATGGTTGTTTTTCGGTTTCTTTTTTTTCATTAATTTGGCATGCGTCGATTGTTGCGTCTTTGATTTCAATCGCTGTTAGCTATGTGCTCCTGTTAACAAATGATTACATCCTCAAGAGAATAACTGCGGAGCTTGATGAAGAAGGTTGAATGATCAATGGCGACAGATTTATTTTTCTAGCTTTTGAGATCGCTGCCGCGAGGCGTTCATTTATTTTGCGTGCCCAAAATAAACGAACCAAACAAAAAGGCAGCCCATGTTTGTCCCTTCGGGATACCCTCGCTTTTTAATCTATTCGGATGCGACGAAAACTCGCTACGCTCAAACACTCATCGCACTGATACCGAATAGTTTTTCAAAGCTTGGCATCGCATAAGGGCGTTTCGTCGATCTTTCGTTTCCGTTCGTGGTGAGCTTGTTGAACCATGAACGTTTTTAATTCGTCCTTCGACAGGCTCAGGACGAACGGGACGGGGAAACTAACATCCCATTTTGTGCTGACGAGTAGCACAGTTTTAACAGAGATAAAAACTGAGCATGTTTGACCGAAGGGAGTTTTGCGAAGGTTCTCTGTTAAAGCGAGCAACGCAGTGTAAGCCGAAGGCCAGCACAAGGGGTGCCCTAGGGTTGTTAGGGAAATGGGCACGCATTTCCTTAACTCGACCTTAGTCGAAATAGCATCTAACGTAATAACAAAAACATTGCTCGTCCATTACGAGTTAGGTTCAATAGCAATTGTTTACCGTTATGAGCCAACGGTTTGAAGTCATCGAGGGTTTTAATCGGCAGTTTGTTTGCTGATGTAATAATGTCATTAGTTCGTAATCCGGCATTCCACGCTGGGCTTTCGCGTTTTACCGAGTACACTACCACGCCATCAAGCTTGCCATAGTAAGGCGATGATTGTTCGAGATCGCCAAATGTTGCACCTGCAAGTTTTGGATGCACGGCACCTTGAGCAATTTGTTTCTTAGTTTCTTTTACGATGGCTTTCAGTGTTTTTACTTTGCCTTCACGCAGAATATCGAGCTCAATAGTTTGGCCAACTAATAGCAATCCAATGGTATTTCGTAGGCTGTCGGCACTGAGTAATTTGTCACCATCAATGGCAGTAATGACATCGCCTACTTGTAATCCAGCTTTATCGGCTGCTGAGTCTTGTAATACCCGTGTTACGACAGCGCCATGTTCGGCTTTAAGATTAAAAGCATTGGCTAATTCAGGGGATATATCTTGCATTTGCACACCAAGATGCGCTCGACGAACTTCGCCATATTCAATGAGTTGTTCGGTAATTTGTTTGACCATATTGCTGGGGATGGCAAAGCCTATTCCAATATTGCCAGACTTTTGTCCGGGTGAAAAAATAGCGGTATTAATGCCGACCAATTCACCACGGAGGTTAACCAAGGCACCACCGGAATTACCGGGATTAATTGAGGCATCAGTTTGGATAAAGTTCTCATAACCTTCTATGCCTAAACCGCTACGACCAAGGGCGCTGACAATGCCAGAAGTCACTGTTTGACCTAGGCCAAAAGGGTTGCCAATGGCCACCACAAAGTCGCCGACTCTTAATTTGTCGGAATCAGCGAGTGGCAATGCGGTTAATTGTTCCGCTGGGATTTTAATTAAGGCAACGTCAGTGGCTGGATCACTACCAATCACTTCAGCTTGAAAGCTACGGCCATCGGTTAGTGATACGGTAATTTCATCTGCGCGATGAATGACATGATTATTGGTTAAGACCAAGCCTTGTTTGGCATCAAAAATAACGCCCGATCCCAAGCTTTGTTTGGTGCGGTGGCGGGGTTGTTGCTCAGGGATATTAAAGAATCTTCGGAAGAAGGGATCATCAAGTAAAGGATTATCTTGTATGCGGACATTGCTTCGGGTAGCGATATTCACGACAGCGGGTTTTGATTGATCGAGCATGGGAGCCAGTGTTGGCATTTTGTCATCGCTAAACCAATCAAAAGGTAATGCGGCTACGGCAACTTGAATTAATAAGCTGATACCCGCAAGCCAAACCAGAGCCGTTTTGAAATTATTCATATATGACTTATCTCTTTAGTGTCTTCTCTAAAAGTTCGCGAGGATTAAAACTGAGCTCCTCGGACATTTGTTGATAGAATTCTTTTGCCTCATCACTGTCTGCAGGAGGCACCATGATTTGTATGACCACAAATTGGTCACCAGGTTCTTTGCCAGGTAGACCACGGCCTTTGAGCCGCATTTTTTGACCACTCTTTGCTCCGGCAGGAATAGTTAGATTAATATTGCCTGCCAGTGTTGGCACGGTTACTTTTGCACCTAATGCTGCTTCCCATGGCGCAATAGGTAAATCGAGGAAGATATTTTTATCTTCTAGGTGGTAATGTAAGTGAGTAGCTACTTTCACCTCTAGGTATAAGTCACCAGCTTTGCCACCCATGCCTGATTTACCTTGACCGGAAAGGCGAATTTTTTTGCCAGAAGTAATGCCCGCAGGAATTTTGACATTAAGCGTACCGGTTTGATTGGAACCGCTTGGCCTGCGAATGGTTTTCTTGGCACCGCGAAATGAATCTTCTAGGGATATAGTAATTTTGGCATTGACGTCTTCACCTTGAGCAAAGAAATTATCGCCACCGCCCATACCTGCTGCACCACCATCGCCAAACATGCTTTCAAAGAAATTGCTGAAATTACCATGGCTGCTCCCCGCGCCTTGCTGTCCCCAACCCGGAGGAGGCGTAAATGATTGACCATCTTGGTAGTTTGAACCGAAACGGTCATATTGAGCACGTTTTTCGGGATCTTTTAATGCCTCATAGGCTTCACCTACTTCTTTAAACTTAGCTTCAGCATTAGCTTCTTTACTCACATCAGGATGATACTTGCGTGCTAATTTTCGATAAGCTTTTTTAAGCTCATCTTTTGAAACATCTCGAGAGACACCGAGAATTTGATAATAGTCTTTGTATTCCATAAAGCAGTCTTTGTTAGTCAATATTGATTTGGATCAATAAATGGGGGCTATATTGTTCGTTTTCAATAGCCAACAAGGAAATTACTGATGCTGGA
>JAUXFA010000236.1 GCA_030620285.1 Piscirickettsiaceae bacterium | reverse complement strand
GACCCTTGTCTTCCTAAGACCGCTTGGCCTCCGACTTCCATAATCCGACGTGTTTCATCAGCATTATAATTGACTAAACCACGGGCAATTTCATTACCCGCCATATCAGTGCAAACCACCAATTCTCCACGGGTAAATTTACCTTCTACTTGGGTAACGCCAACCGGTAAAATGCTGCGGCCTTGCTGACGGATCACATGTACTGCACCATCATCAAGGGTGATTTTTCCCTTAGGATTATGTCCAAGTAGCCATTGTTGGCGTGCCGTCATTGGTTCATTATCAGGCCACAACAATGTACTAACAGCACGACCTGCTGCCAAATGACGTAAGTTATCAGGATCTTTCCCTGACACGATGACCGTGGCAGCACCTGAACGTGCAGCACGCCGTGCGGCTAATAATTTGGTTGCCATACCGCCACGACCTAACTCACCGACACCTTCACCTGCCATCGCATCTAATGCTGTATTGCTCGCCGCCGATGCCGCGATCATCTTGGCATCAGGATTGAGTCTTGGATCAGAATCAAATAAACCATCCTGATCAGTCAAGATCACTAATACATCCGCTTCCACTAAGTTTGCTGTCATTGCAGCCAAGGTATCGTTATCACCAAAGCGAATTTCTTCGGTGGCAATGGTGTCATTTTCATTAACAACCGGTAAGACATTTAATTCTAATAAGCTATGTAGTGCGCTACGCGCATTAAGATAACGACCTCGATCGGATAAATCTGAATGAGTCAGCAGAATTTGTGCGGTATGAATATCATGTTGCTTACATTCAGAGGCATAAGCTTGAATCAAGCCCATTTGGCCGACACTGGCTGCAGCTTGTAATTGATGCAGCGCATGTGGCCGTTCTTTCCAACCCAATTGCTGCATTCCTGCCGCAACAGAACCAGAGGTGACGAGGACAATTTCTTTACCTTGCGAACGTAAATATGCAATCTCACCAGTTAGCCAGCGAATTCGGTCCAAATCTAAACCTTCGCCCACTCGCGTCAATAAGGCGCTGCCTATTTTAATGACCCAACGTTTGGTATTAACAAGTTGTTGGTGTGGGTTGTTCATTCGGGGGTCCTTTTAATCCTCGGCTTGTTCCGCTGCTAATTTCTCTTGTTCTGCTTCTTTTAGATCATCTAGATAATCCATGATGTCTGCACATAATACGTCACAGCCTTCGCCGGATTGCCCACTGACTCTAAACACTTTTCCTTGCCAGTTCAAACGATCTAAGACTTCTTGACACAATTCTTCTCGAATATCTTCTGGCACTAAATCCATTTTATTCAAGATCAGCCACTGATCTTGGCTGCCTAGGGCATCACTATAGTTTTCTAGTTCACGATTTATTGTTTCTACACTTTCCACTGGATCTTGTTTTACATCTGCAGGTGCCATATCCACCATATGTAATAACAATTTTGTCCGTGTTAAATGACGAAGAAATTGTATGCCTAATCCTGCGCCATCGGCCGCACCTTCAACTAAGCCCGGTACATCGGCAATCACAAAACTGCGCACATCTTTCATGGTCACCACACCCAAATTTGGGTATAGGGTGGTAAATGGATAATCAGCCACTTTAGGTTGTGCTGCTGATACTTGGCGAATAAAGGTCGATTTGCCCGCATTGGGTAATCCTAATAGACCAATATCCGCTAATAATTTCATTTCTAAACGTAAATGGCGCTCTTCACCAGGAGTACCATTTGAGGTTTGCCGTGGTGCACGATTGGTGCTTGATTTATAACGAGCATTGCCTAGACCATGCCAGCCACCTTTTGCTACCAGTAACTTTTCGCCATGATCGGTCAAATCACCGATCAATTCATCGGTATCATCATCCCATGCTTCGGTACCAATAGGCACTTTGACAACCAGATCATCACCGCGAGCGCCACTACATAATTTACCTGCACCATTCTCGCCACGCTCCGCTTTATAGTGTCGTTTATAGCGAAAATCAATCAGTGTATTTACTTGTTTATCTGCTATCAGGTAAAGATCGCCGCCATCGCCGCCATCGCCACCATCAGGGCCGCCAAAGGGAATATATTTTTCACGGCGAAAACCAAGACAGCCATTACCTCCACCGCCTGCACTCACTGTTATTCTCGCTTCATCTACAAATTTCATTATCTTTAACCAGTTATCTGAACAGTCATCATAAATTAATGGCCAGAAACAAAGAAGCCCCGCATCAGCAGGGCTTTTTTGCTGTTTGCCCTACGTCAAGGGCCAACACTATAATTTTAGCCAGTAACGACACTCACAAAAGTACGATTTTTAGGACCTTTTGTTTCAAATAGAACCTTGCCATCTGCTTTTGCAAATAATGTGTGGTCTTTACCAATGCCTACGTTAATACCAGCGTGAACGCGTGTACCACGTTGACGAATAAGGATATTACCGCCTAGTACAGATTCACCACCATAACGTTTTACACCAAGGCGTTTCGATTCCGAATCACGTCCGTTTCTAGTACTACCACCCGCTTTCTTATGAGCCATCTCTAATTCCTCTAACTATAATCTTTTAAGCTTTGATGCTTGTGATTTCAATTTCAGTGTAAGACTGACGGTGACCCATCTGCTTACGGTAATGTTTACGACGATGGAACTTGATAATTTTCACTTTATCACCACGGCCATTAGCAGCAACAGTTGCTGTTACTTTTGCGCCTTTTAAGTAAGGTGCGCCAATTTTAACGTCTTCACCTTCACCAACTAGTAATACTTTATCTAGTTCGATCTTGTCACCAGCTTCAGCTGGTAATTTTTCTACACGGAGCTTTTCGCCCTCTTTAACTCGGTATTGCTTACCACCAGTCGCGATAATAGCGTACATCGCTGTCTCCAAAAATAATTGTGATTATTGGGGTACCCCAACAAAGAACCGGCAATTTTAGCCCCTTTCCACAAAGAGATCAAATACCTTTGCAAATATTTGCGATTGATCTCGTCTCGTGAGAAAGTACGTTTTTCTCAGGCATATATTATAGGTAGATTTAAGCCCCTTGGATATTCAATCCATTTATTCATTAATTGAAGAGGATATGGCTGCTGTTGACTCGATGATTCAGTCACGGCTACAGTCGGAAGTCGTCTTAATTAACCAACTAGGTCACTATATTATTAATAGTGGTGGTAAACGTCTGCGCCCTGCGTTGGCAATTTTATGCGCTCGGGCCTGCGGCTATCAAGATGGTCAACAT
>JAUXFA010000270.1 GCA_030620285.1 Piscirickettsiaceae bacterium | reverse complement strand
GATAAGGCACCAATATTGATCCCAAACCTGCTGCTGCTAATTCAGCAATTGTTAACGCACCTGCACGACATATCACTAAATCTGCCCAGTGATAGGCTGCTGCCATATCACCAATAAACGGCATAACATCCGCTTCAACATCGGCAATATCATATGCCTGCTGGCATTGATGAGTATGCTGCTGACCACATTGATGTTTTATCTGTGGTCGCTGTTGCTCATTAATTGTAGCCAGTGCTTGTGGCAAAACTGTATTTAATGCTCGTGCACCTAAACTGCCACCTAATATCAATAAATTAAGTGCTCCATTTCGGTCTGCAAATCGCTGCTCAGGTTCTACTAGCTCTGCAATATTGTCACGTACTGGATTACCTACCCATTGTGCATTAACAGTACTTTCAAAACTGTTAGGGAATCCTTGCAATACTCGTTTAGCAATATGTGCCAACAACCTATTGGTGAGTCCTGGAATAGCATTTTGTTCGTGAATGACAATCGGTTTTCTTAATAACCAAGCTGCAACACCACCAGGACCTGATGCAAATCCACCTAGACCTAATACAATATCTGGTTTAATCGAGCGAATAGCCGTCATCGCTTCCCATACCGCTTTAATTAGCCGGAACGGTGCCAACAACCAACCAGCCAACCCATTACCACGCAGACCCTGCACACTAATATGAGTTAAGGGGTAGCCTGCTTCTGGCACTAACCGTGCCTCAATACCTTTCTCGGTGCCCATCCAAAACACCTCAACACCGCGTTGCTTCGCTACCTCGGCAACGGCTAATGCTGGAAACACATGGCCACCGGTACCGCCTGCCATAATGAGAATTCGAGACATCATCGCTTAATCCTCGCAGTCGATTTCTCTGGCAAACGCGTTTCTAAATCCACACGGATCAATAAAGCAATGGCGATACACACTAAGACCAAACTACTGCCGCCATAACTCATTAACGGTAGCGTCAAACCTTTAGTGGGTAACGCACCCATATTGACCCCCATATTGACGCAGGCTTGCAAACCTAACCAAATACCAATGCCATAAGCTATTTGTGATCCAAAAACTTGTCCAGATAATTCTGCTGCACGCCCTATTGATAAAGCACGCCAGATAAATACTAGGAACAGTACCAGTACACTCATCGCACCGATAAGACCAAGCTCTTCTGCCAATATTGAATATAAAAAATCAGTATGTGCTTCCGGCAAATAAAACAGTTTCTGCATGCTGCTACCCAATCCAACACCCAACCAATCGCCACGACCAAAAGCAATTAAAGCTTGTGTTAATTGAAAACCACTACCAAATGGATCGGCCCAAGGATCCATAAAGCTTTGTAGTCGTTGCATTCGATAAGGCGCAAACCAGACTAAGGCTGTAAATACACCGCCCAAACTAATCATTAGCGCGATAAATACATCTAGCCGAGCGCCACCTAGAAACATCATTGCCAATACTGTTGAAAGAATCACTACCACCGAACCCATATCAGGCTGCATAAGTAACAACACGGCAGCAACAGCAAGCAATATCAATGGACCAAATACTTTAAAAAATGAACCTTGAAGCTGACCATGATGGCGCTGTAAATAATCGGCAACATAGACAATCGAAAATAACTTAATAATCTCAGCCACTTGGATATTCACTGGCCCCAATGGTAACCAACGACGACTGCCATTTACTTCTCGCCCAATCCCTGGAACCAATACTAAAATAAGTAATCCCACGCCTATTAATAATAATATTGGTGCCATCTCACGCCAAATAGAAAGACGTATATTAACCACCGCCCACGCTAAACATAATCCTATAATTGCAAAAATTAATTGACGGTTAAAATAGAACAAGGGTTGATCTAATTTACTCGCTGCAATAGATATAGATGCCGACCCCACCATCACTAAACCAATGCCTAATAATGCAAAGGCGGTAAAGGTTAATCCGCGATCAAAGTGATAAGCTGCTGCCTTCATGCAAGCAACTCCTTCACCGCTTGGCTAAAGCACTCACCACGTTCAACATAACTGGTGAACATATCAAAACTAGCACATGCTGGTGATAACAATACATTGTCGCCATGGTTGGCTAATTGTTTCGCCTTAATAACCGCATCAATCAGGTTATTAACATCAATTTTGTGCACATTTTCTGGTATAACTTCAGCAATCAACTGTGCATCTTGACCAAGCAAGATAACGGCTTTAACGTGTTTTTTTAATGCATCTATTAGTGGTGAAAAATCCTGATCTTTTGCTACACCACCAGCAATAAGAATAATCTTGCCACTACCAGCCAAGCCTTCAATGGCGGCTAAACACGCGCCAACATTGGTTGCTTTAGAATCATCTAGCCAGCGTACGCCTCGATAATCAGCGACCAAGTAACAGCGATGTGGCAATCCACGATAACTTTGGATTGCCGTTAACATGGCTGGCATAGCTAATGCCATTGCCGAGCCTATCGCTAATGCTGCTAAGGCATTTGACACATTATGCTGACCAGCAACTTGCAAATCGTTTATGGCTAATAAAGCTTGCTTTCCTTGAGCTAACCATACTTTTCCATCTTGTCTAATGAGTCCAAAATCATTGTGTTGAGGCTTGTGCACACTAAAGCCAATTTGATCTCGTGATTCCACCGACCAGCTATTTACTACGGAATCATCACGGTTAATCACCATGACACCTGAACCGTTATAAATCCTGGCTTTAACAAGTCGGAGGCCAAGCGG
>JAUXFA010000213.1 GCA_030620285.1 Piscirickettsiaceae bacterium | reverse complement strand
TTTGTCCACGAATGGTATCCATACCATCAATAGCTTTTTTCACTGCAGCGTTACCTTGTACTGCAAGGCTTACCGATTGTGTTGCTACATCGGAAGATTGGCTGGCATTTTGTGATACTTGTTCGATGGAGGCCGCCATGTCGGTAATGGCGGTACTTACGTCAGTAATTTGAGTGGCTTGATGGTCACTGGCATCGGTTAGATGTAAAGCTGTCGCTTGCGTTTCTTGGGCGGCAGAAGCCACTTGTAGTGTGGTGGTATTAATATTCTCGACCAAGTTCCGTAAAGCATCAATAGTATAGTTGACCGAGTCAGCAATAGCGCCAGTAATATCTTCAGTGACTGTTGCTGATACAGTGAGGTCACCATCAGCAAGATCGCCCATTTCATCAAGTAATCTTAAAATGGCATCCTGATTATGACGATTTTGCAGCTCCATTGCATTCAGCGTATTTTTTGATGATTTGAATAAACTATAGCTTAGGCTCAACAGCATTAAGATGGTGATAATAAATCCTGCAATAACAATGAGGGAGAAGGTCGATGTATCGACTTGATATCGTTGATATCCTCCAGAGCCAAGCAACCATATGCCATAAGATGTCACGCCAGCAAAGGCCAGTGTGAACATAAAGCTGACTAAGTTTCCTTTTGCAAGCAAAGAGGAGAAAAAAAGTTTATTTGTTGAGTTCATAATGATTATCCTGAAATCAAAATATTATGCGGCTGCATTTAAAAATCGTAGGTCAGCAGTCAATTTGTGAAAACTAAATACGTTCCAATGTTCTTCTTGTTGAGAAATATTGCCATTGAGATAGGGTGAAAAACTGTCATCTGCTGAGCTATTGTTGTAGTCCGGTTCTTGAGGAAAATGTTTTAAGCCGAACACTTCATCAAGGAGTAGGCCTGAATATAGTTCGGGATGATTAATAACGATAATACGACTACGTTTGCTAAGTTTGGTCGCTTGACCAGATAAAAAATATTTAAGATCAAATAACGGTAACATTTCGCCGCGGAGATTGGCGATGCCAAATACCCAAGGCTCTGATTTAGGTACAGGAGTTACTTGTTTTGGTACTGGAAATATTTCGAGGGTTTCATTCAGCGGAATCAGAAAGTTGTCGTGTGCTATACGAAAACCAATGGCAGTCCACGCTTTATGATTACCGTCTTGAGCGGATGAGTTAGAGATACCTTGTCGACTGCGACGCTCAATGTCTTGAAGTACGGCAATGATATCTGCTGGTGATGTCACCGTAGTCATGAGGTGAGTCCTAATAAAGTGTTAATTTCAGCGATCAATTGCTGTTCAGTAACAGGCTTGCTGAGATAACCCTTGGCGCCTTGTCGTAAACCCCAAAGTCGATCCGTCTCTTGATTTTTTGACGAGACGATAATAATGGGAATATTTTGGGTTGCAGGATCTTTACTGAGTCGTCGTGTTGCTTGGAAGCCATTTAATTTGGGCATCACCACATCCATTAGAATGAGTGCCGGATGTTTATTATGAGTTAAGGTCATTGCTTGTTCGCCATCTTCGGCAATAATGACTTGATGATCATGCTTTTCTAAAATTTTTTTTAGAACATAAACTTCAGTTGGCGAATCGTCAGCTATAAGAATAAGAGCCATGTCGATTAAACATCCTTGTCTTTATTGAGGATATGGGTACGAATAGCACCGAGCAGATCTTCACGTGTAAAAGGTTTTGTCAGATATTGTTCAGCGCCAACAACACGACCCTTAGCACGGTCAAATAAGCCATCTTTACTTGATAGCATTATAATAGGGATATCACTAAAATTAGGGTTACTTTTAACTAGTGAGCAGGTTTGATAGCCATCTAGGCGAGGCATCATAATATCAATAAAAAGTATATCGGGCCGCTGAGAACTAATAACAGGTAATGCTTCAAAGCCATTTTCAGCAGTTAATACTTCACAGCCCGCTTTTTTAAGCAAGGTTTCAGCTGAACGACGAATAGTTTTACTATCATCGATCACCATGACTTTTAAGCCAGAAAATTCAGTTTGGTTATCACTCACACTAAAACAATACCTGTAGACTTACTTCATCCAAAAACTAAAATATGAAGATACCCCATTTTTTACTGGCAAGCTAGTCACAACTCAATATAAAGTTATTCTTGCTAGATAGGCTACTTCTATACGAAAATGCAGTATGAATCAGATAGAGCTGTCAAACTGTGCAACAGTTCACATCTTATAGGCACAATGGTCATTATTTTCAGTTATTTACTAAACAGGACGATAGGTTATGATTTCTGGTGTTCCCAATCTTACAACAGCGTTGACCGGCCCTATTTTACAACTTGAACAGCATTTGTTGCAGCATCAAACTCAGGTTGAACGATGGTTAAGAGAGCAGTGGTTGCTCACACCTGCGCCATTTTATGCCTCTGTGGATTTACGTAATGCGGGCTTTAAGTTAGCGCCAGTCGATACTAATCTGTTCCCAGCCGGATTTAATAATTTGAATCCATCGTTTATGCCGCTTTGTATTCATGCGGTACAAGCGGCCGTTGAGCATGCCTGTCCACATGCTCAAAAAGTACTTATTGTGGCTGAGAATCATACACGGAATTTGTTTTATTTGGAGAGCTTAGAAACCTTACGCGAAATCTTTGAGAAAGCGGGGCTTGAGGCTCGAATAGGCAACCTTCGTGAAGATTTGACGGAATCCATGAGCATTGATCTGCCTTCAGGGAAGGTTTGTCGCCTAGAGCCAATAACGCGAGTAGGGGACCGGGTGGCAATTGCTGATTTTTCACCTTGTTTAGTGTTATTAAATAACGATCTATCAGCAGGTCGGCCTGAAATATTGGAAGGCTTAGAGCAGCATGTTACTCCTCCAGTATCAGCAGGTTGGTCTGATCGTAAAAAGTCCGATCACTTCACACATTATCATGATGTTGCTCAAGAATTTGCGAAACAGATCGATATTGACCCTTGGTTGGTATCACCTTTGTCATTGCAATGTGGTGAAGTTAATTTTATGGATCGTAGTGGCGGAGAATGTTTAGCCAAAAATGTCGAAAACATGTTGATTTCTATCCAACATAAATATGATGAATATGGCATTGATAAAGAACCATTTGTGATTGTTAAAGCGGATTCAGGTACTTATGGCATGGGCATTATGACGGTAAAAAGTGTCGATGATATTATCAGTTTAAACCGTAAACAGCGTACTAAAATGTCATCAGCTAAAGAAGGCATGACAGTTGAAAATGTACTGGTGCAAGAAGGTGTTTATACCTTTGAAACAATAGGGTTAGAGAATGCCGTTGCTGAGCCTGTTGTCTATATGATGGATCATTTTGTCGTGGGTGGTTTCTATCGTGTCCATACAAGTCGAGGGCAAGATGAGAACCTCAATGCCCCTGGAATGCATTTTGAACCCTTAGCGTTTGCCCAATCGTGTATTGCACCGGATAAACAAGGCGAGCCAGATACA
>JAUXFA010000074.1 GCA_030620285.1 Piscirickettsiaceae bacterium | reverse complement strand
TATCTGTTTAGGTGAAGCGACTAAAGTATCATCCTATTTGCTTGATTCAGACAAACGTTATCATGTGACTTGCCAGTTAGGCGTGCTGACGGATAGCGGTGATTCTGATGGCAAGGTATTAAGCACCAGTTCAATTCCTGTTTTTACTGAACAAGACTTATTAGATTTAATGCCTAAGTTTATGGGTGAACAGCAGCAAGTTCCTCCCATGTATTCGGCCCTAAAATATCAAGGGCAGCCACTTTATAAATTAGCGCGACAAGGGATTGAGGTTGAGCGCAAGTCTCGCCAGATAACTATTTATGGCATTCAATTATTATCGTTTACAGCAGATAGCTTTACCTTAGATGTTCGTTGTAGCAAAGGTACTTATATTCGCACTTTGGTTGAAGATATATCTTCTGCACTAGGCTGTGGTGGGCATGTCACTATGTTAAGGCGTGTTGAGGCCGCGGGTTATCAGCAACATCAAGCATTGACTGTTGAACAGGTAGAACAGCTTGCACAGCAAGGATTGTCAGTATTAGATGATGCCTTATTACCAGCAGAGGGTGCATTACCGGATTGGCCATCAGTTATTGCGACTGATGAGATGGTAATAGCATTACGATTTGGTCAAACAATTAAAGTAGAACAAGCATTTGAAAGCGCAAATGTACGGTTGTTTGATAAAAATAAACAATTCATCGGCTTAGGTGAAATGTCGCAACAAGGTATTGTGGCGCCAAAGCGGGTTTTTGTTTTAGCTGAAAAAATGTAAAACCCTTGTTTATAAACTAAAAAGTCGGTAGAATTTCGGCTCTTTAATTGGTTGGGTATCTTGGTCGTAAGGCTGTGGTAACCCAGAATTTAGCTAATAGCCCATAAATATACAGTGGCTATACAAAAGTTGGAGTTTTAAATGTCATTATCACTAGAACAAACACAAGAAGTTATCAGTAAATATCAGCGCTCAGAAGGCGATACTGGTTCAGCGGAAGTACAAGTTGCTTTATTAACAGCACGTATTACCAATCTTGCTGATCACTTCAAAGCAAATATCCATGATCATCATTCACGCCAAGGCCTATTAAAAATGGTTAGTGGTCGTCGTAAAATGTTGGATTATTTGAAAAAGAAAGATATCACACGTTACCGTGATTTAATTGCTAGCTTAGGCCTACGCCGCTAAACATTTTGTTGGTAATTAACAATATGAATATCACCGCGCTACCTTCTTCATTAATTAGGATGGCAAGGTAAATAATATAAAATATGCCTCTGAAGCTGATAGTTTCAGGGGCATATTTGTTTTGAAATTTTAAATTTAAGGTGAGCTGCGGAATAGGCCGTAGTAAACGATAAGGAAAAGAAAAGTGAATTCAGTAAAAAAATCGATCCAATATGGTGACCATACTCTAAGTCTTGAAACAGGAAAAGTAGCACGTCAAGCAACAGGTTCAATCATTGCGAGCTTAGGCGAAACATCTGTAATGGTGACTGTTGTTGGTAAAAAGAATGTTAAACTGGGCCAAGATTTCTTCCCGTTGACAGTAAACTACCAAGAACGTACTTACTCAGCAGGTAAAATTCCAGGTGGTTTCTTTAAACGTGAAGGTCGTCCTAGCGAGAAAGAAACACTGACATGTCGTTTAATTGACCGTCCATTACGCCCATTATTTCCAAAAGCTTTCTTGAATGAAGTTCAAGTTATCGCAACGGTAATGGCATTGGATCCTGCAATTGACCCTGATATTCCTGCCATGATTGGTGCTTCTGCGGCATTAGCTATTTCAGGTATCCCATTCAACGGCCCAATTGGTGGCGCACGTGTTGGTTATATCGATGGTGAATATGTATTAAACCCAAGCAAAGAACAATTAGAATCAAGTGATTTAGATTTAGTTGTTGCCGGTACTGACAGTGCGGTATTAATGGTTGAGTCAGAAGCATCTGAATTATCAGAAGAAGTGATGTTAGGTTCGGTGATGTTTGGTCATGAAAAATTACAAACAGCGATTAGTTTAATCAATGACTTAAAATCAGAAGTGGCTAAAGAAGCATGGGATTGGAGTGCTCCAGAAAAAGATGCGTCTATCTATGATTCTGTAAAAGAAAAAGCATACGCAGGTATTGAAGCGGCTTATATGATTAGTGATAAGTTAGCGCGCCAAGATGAATTAGCATCAGTACGCACGGCAACACTTGAAGCTCTTGCTCTAGAAAACGATACATTGCCTGTGGATGAAATCACCGGTGCATTTGCGAAAATTGAAAAAGAATTAGTCCGTGGCAAAATTATTGCTGGCGAACCACGTATTGATGGTCGTGATACTGCTACAGTGCGTCAAGTGACGGTTGAAACAACGGTACTACCACGCGTACATGGCAGCGCATTGTTCACACGTGGTGAAACACAAGCGATTGTTGTAGCAACATTAGGTGCTGAACGTGATGCACAAATGATTGATGCGGTTGAAGGTGAATACCGTGATCGTTTTATGTTGCATTACAATTTCCCTCCATTCTGTGTAGGTGAAACAGGTTTTGTTGGCTCCCCTAAGCGTCGTGAAATTGGCCATGGTAAATTAGCAAAACGCGGTATTGCAGCAGTGATGCCTTCTGCTGAAGATTTCCCATATGTTATACGTGTCGTATCAGAAATCACAGAATCAAACGGTTCAAGCTCAATGGCTTCTGTGTGTGGTACATCATTAGCATTAATGGATGCAGGCGTGCCAATTAAAGCACCAGTTGCGGGTATCGCAATGGGCTTGATTAAAGAAGATAATGGTTATGCTGTATTAACTGATATCTTGGGTGATGAAGATCACTTGGGCGATATGGACTTTAAAGTAGCGGGTACTGCAAAAGGTATCACCGCACTTCAAATGGATATCAAAATCGAAGGTATCAACGAAGAAATCATGACAACTGCATTATCACAAGCACGTGATGGTCGTTTAACGATTCTTGAAACAATGAATGCAAACCTTTCATCACATCGTGAAGAAATGTCTGAATTTGCACCCCGTATCATTACCATCAAAATCAATTCTGACAAGATCCGTGACGTCATTGGTAAAGGTGGCGCAACCATTCGTGCTTTGACTGAAGAAACGGGCGCGGTTATCGATATTGATGATGATGGTACAGTCAGAATCTTCTCAGCTGATTTAAGTGCAGGACAAGATGCATTAAAACGTATCGAGCAAATTACGGCTGAAGTTGAAGTCGGTCAAATCTATGAAGGTCGTGTTGCTAAATTAATGGACTTTGGTGCATTTGTAACCATTCTTCCAGGTAAAGATGGTTTAGTACATATTTCTCAGATTTCTGAAGAACGTGTTGAAAATGTAAGTGATAAATTATCGGAAGGTGACACTATTAAAGTGAAAGTACTTGAAGTAGATCGTCAAGGTCGTATTCGTTTAAGCATGAAAGCGGTAAATGAAGAAAGCTCTGATTAGTTATCAGTTAACATAAAGATGTAAAGAAAAAGCCCCGTTAATCGGGGCTTTTTTGTGGATAATACTATTTGAAATGGACAATCATTTAGTCAGTTTAACGATGAGTGTAGTAGAATGCTGCGTTTTCCTTAATGCGCTCTAGACATGGTTGAATTATTAGCAGAAATCAATAAACGTCGTACGTTTGCGATAATTTCGCATCCTGATGCTGGTAAAACTACCTTGACTGAAAAGTTACTATTATTTAGTGGCAAGATTCAAACTGCGGGTAGTGTTAAATCTCGCAAAACGGATCGCCATGCAACATCGGATTGGATGGAGATGGAAAAAGAGCGTGGGATTTCTGTCACATCATCAGTCATGCAGTTTGAACATAATGGTCGAGTGGTTAATTTATTAGATACCCCCGGCCATGCTGATTTCTCGGAAGATACCTATCGAACTTTAACGGCGGTTGATTCGGCATTAATGGTGATTGATATTGCGAAAGGGGTTGAGCAACGTACCATTAAATTAATGGAAGTTTGTCGTTTACGTGATACGCCCATTTTGACTTTTATTAATAAGATGGATCGTGAAGGCCGTGATCCAATTGATATTTTAGATGAAGTTGAATCAGTTCTTAATATTCGTTGTGCACCGATTACATGGCCGATCGGTATGGGGAAAAACTTTAAAGGTATTTTCCATTTAGAACGAGATAGTATTCATTTGTTTGAGCCACATAGTGATCAAATTGGTGAGATTATTGAGGGTTTAGATAATCCACGCTTAGATGAGTTATTTGGAGGTTTGGCAGAAGAGTTTCGTGAAGAAATAGAGTTGGTCCGTGGTGCAAGTCATGAATTTAACCATGATGATTTTTTAGCAGGGGAATTATCACCAGTATTTTTTGGTAGTGCGATGAATAATTTTGGTGTTATCGAATTAATGGATTCCTTTGTTGACATCGCTCCAGCACCGCAAGGACGAGAAACAAAAACACGTCAAGTTGAGGCAAATGAAGCGCCTTTTAGTGGTTTTGTATTTAAAATTCAAGCCAATATGGATCCGAAACATCGAGATCGCATTGCCTTCTTACGGGTGTGTTCGGGTGAGTATACCAAAGGCATGAAATTGCGCCATGTCAGGACTGGTAAAGATGTTGTTATTGCCAATGCAGTGACCTTTATGGCGGCAGAACGTGCACAGGCTGAACAAGCTTGGCCAGGTGATATTTTAGGATTACATAATCACGGCACAATCCAAATTGGGGATACGTTTACTCAAGGCGAAGATATTCAATTCACCGGAATTCCTTACTTTGCTCCAGAGTTATTTCAACGTGTGCGCTTGAAAGATCCGCTCAAAATGAAAGCATTGTTGAAAGGTTTGCAACAATTAAGTGAAGAGGGTGCGACACAGTTATTTAGGCCGCTTGAAAATAATGATCTGATCTTAGGCGCAGTGGGTGTATTACAGTTTGATGTGGTGGTACATCGCTTGAAGGGCGAATATAGTGTGGATTGCATGTATGAACCGGTACAGGTTTATACAGCTAGGTGGGTGTATTGTGATGATGACAAAAAATTGGATGAGTTCAAAAAGAAAGCGGCATTGAACTTAGCATTAGATGGTGCGGGAGGTCTTACTTATATTGCGCCAACGCGAGTAAATTTGGACTTAACAATGGAACGTTGGCCTGAAATCAAATTCAAGTCTACTCGTGAACATGGATAAGACTTGCGTTTGTCCGATCATTTCAAGCAGAATAGAGTCATAGTTGTTCATCAAATTAAGAGGTCGATGGAATGAAAGTAAGATCAATTACTAAGAATAAAGGTAAGCCTGTTATCGGTTTATCACCTAATGATTCACTAGATTTAGCGGTAACGCTGATGATGGATAATCGTATTGGTTCATTGATAATAACGGATAAAGGTAGTGTCGTTGGTATTTTATCTGAGCGTGATTTACTGCGAATACTTCATGATAAACATGCAATGTGGACTCCGATGACAGTATCGAATGCGATGACGCCGGATCCTATTGTTTGCCATCCTGATAATACTTTAGAAGAAGTAATGAATTTGATGGTCGATAATAATGTTCGGCATTTACCGGTAGTTTATGAAGGTAAATTAGAAGGAATGTTATCAATTACCGATATCGTTGAAGAATTACTTAAAAAAGCTAAATTTGAGAATAAAATTCTGAAAAACTATATTCAGAACTGGCCTGATGCCGAAGAAGATATCGGTTAGTCAAACACTGGTGAAGATATAAAAAAGGCGGCTATTGGCCGTTTTTTTATTTGTGTTACAACATGCCGGGTAGCGGATAATCTTCGGCATGTAGGATCTGTAAATTATTTTCATCGGCAAAATCAGTCAGAAATTCAAATAACATTTCTTCTTCTTCTTCTAATGATGCATCAATTACTACGCATTTAATGCCTTCAATAGATGCTAGTGCAACATTTGGGTGGAAAATAATGCGGCGACCGGGGCCATATGTGGCAACAGCTCCGCATAGGCGTTCAGCCCAATCGCTGGGACGAAAAGTGGCACCATCCTGCGTAATCCCTTGGATAATGACCTTGCCAGTTGTTGCCATATTTGCTGTGTCCACAGTTAATTGTTAGCAGAAAAACGCCATTTTACTTTAAATTATGGCAATAGCGTAACTCTAATAGAAATTAATCCGAGATCAGAGATTTAGGTCAGCAACAAAAACCCGTATAATTGCTCGATTATATTGATTTTGAACCTATGAGTAAGCCAGTGGCCGATTATAAACAGACCTTAAACCTGCCTGTAACCAAATTCCCGATGAAGGCGGGCTTGCCGAACCGCGAACCTTTAATTTTAAAGCGTTGGCAGGATGACGATTTGTATCAAAAAATACGTGAAATGGAACACCCTAAGGGTAAATTTATCCTGCACGATGGTCCTCCTTATGCCAATGGTGATATCCATATC
>JAUXFA010000184.1 GCA_030620285.1 Piscirickettsiaceae bacterium | reverse complement strand
GCAAATGAAGGTTACCATGAACCTATAAATGAACTCAGCGATAAAACAAGAGATATGCATAGAGCTATTACATCATTAATGGAAGAGCTTGAAGCGGTAGATTGGTACAACCAAAGAGTTGATGCCTGTCAAAATGAAGAATTAAAAGCAATCCTTGCCCATAATCGAGACGAGGAAAAAGAGCATGCGGCGATGGTATTAGAGTGGATCCGTCGACAAGACCCCTCCTTTGATAAAGAGCTCAAAGATTATTTGTTTACCGAAAAACCAATTGCACATCAATAAACCTTAAAGGCCTTCACCATTTATGCGCTATCATTTTTTTGGTTTATGGCTAGTTGTTTGTTTTAATCATGTGATTGCTGCTGAAATAAACTCTTCTGTAAGAATATTTCAAACAGGATTTGAATCTGTTGATGATTTTGTTGGCTTTTATATTGTGCCACAGCATCATAAGGGATCGGCATCTCATTCCAAGTCCACAGATAAAATACATAATGGGGATTATGCTCATAAGGGCTGGATTTATGCCGAAAATTCCCCCAGCAGATTTTATAGCAATAATAACCACCGCGCTTACCCAACGATTCAATTATATAAAACACCGGAAGGAGCGTTTAAAACCCCTGTACAAATTGAATTTTGGGTTTGGCTCGACATGATGCTTTCACCAAGAGAATGGTTTAGTTTCGCCACCTTAGATCACACAACATCTAACAAATGGGATGCGGTATTGGTGAATTTGAGTGATCAAGGTTTTGTTCATCTGATGCACGTGCCTTTTAGCGGGCAGGGAAAGCATAATTTCCAAACATCGACTATTAAATTTCCAATGAAACAGTGGGTGAAACTAACGATCGCATTGCATTTTGACCGTAAGGAGGGTTATGCTAAGGTTTGGCAGGATGATCAATTGGTATCCAGTGCCGATGTAAGGCGAGGTGATGGAGAGTTTACTCAGGCACATTTTGGACTATATGCTCCGCCATCATTATCAGCAGGCGTGATATACAATGATGATCTGACCATTACAGAGTTGGAAATTATAAAATAGCGCAATTACTGATTAACAATAGTGCTGAAATTGATGCGTGCTGTTGCTCATGTAAAATGAATAAAAAAGAACAACTATCTCATCATTAATTATTGTCTTTTTTATCCTTAGCGAGAATAGTTAAGATGGTTTGCATATCTTCGGGTATATCGATTTGCCATGAAACTTCTTGCTCGCTTGCGGGATGAATAAAACCTAATAGGCCGGCATGTAATGCTTGCCGGCGAAAACCTTGTAGGGTCTCAATCGTGTGGCTGCTAGCACCTTTAGGAAGCCGTATCCTTCCACCATAGACAGGATCGCCTAATAGTGGATAACGGATATGAGCCATATGCACGCGAATTTGATGGGTACGGCCGGTTTCGAGTTGGCAACGGATATGACTATGCGCCCGGTAGCGCTGTTCAACACGATAGTGGGTGATAGCATGTTTACCAGAGCCGATAACAGCCTGACGTTTACGATCAATCGGGTGGCGGCCGATTGCTTCATCAACGGTTCCACCAGCAGTCATTACGCCCATCACAATAGCTTGATATTCACGTAATACAGTATGTTCTTGTAACTGAGTGACCAGTGAGTTGTGAGCGCGTAATGTTTTAGCAATCATTAACAAGCCAGTGGTGCCTTTATCAATACGATGCACAATGCCAGCACGCGGGATAGCGTCTAATTGTGGTGCATGATGCAATAGTGCGTTCACTAAAGTACCATCATGATTACCGGCACCGGGGTGTACCACCATGCCAGCAGGTTTATTGAGTATGATGACTTCATCATCTTCATGAATAATATCAAGTTGTATTTCTTCCGCGATCCATCTGTCATCAACGGCCTCTATTTGAGCTGAGATAACAATTGCTTCCCCACCTGAAACAGCATCACGAGGACGAAGTTGTTTGGTATTAACCTGCACATCACCTGCTTTTATCCATTTGCTGAGTTGACCGCGAGAATAATCAGGGAATAGTTGGGCTAGCGCTTGATCCAAACGTAGGCCAGCAGATTCATCGGGAATTGTTCCCTCAAGGTGTAATAGTTCTGACATGAATAGTGATTTTAGTTATACAGAATGGTTTATTATAGCGTAGGCTGTAACTAATTCGTTTGATTGGAGTGTAAATATGCGCTGGAATAAGATTTTATTGGGCCTTGCCTGTAGTTTTACCCTGACAGTTTCAGTTGCAGATGATCATCGGAATGTTGAGCTATTAGTATCATCTTGTGCTGCTTGCCATGGTACCCGAGGTCATAGTGTCGGCGGAACACCAAAATTAGCAGGCTTAGATCAGTTACATTTCATCGAACAAATGCGGCAATTCACCGCAGCAGAAAGACCGTCAACAGTGATGCATCACCATGCGACAGGCTATACGGAACAAGAAATAAAATTAATGGCGGCGTTTTTTTCCAAGCAATAGCCGTTTATTCTTACGCAAATTATAAATCATGCTACTCAGGCATGGCTCAGCAGTTCTATGTCATTGAACTGTATTAAATTTCATCACAATACTTGATCCAGTTGCGATCCAAATCCTATCCTGTTAGTGTACCGATTCCAGTTTATAGACTGGCGACTGTTAAGAGCTTATTAATAGTCAATTCGGGGAGACAAGCTGTCCCCATTTATATTTTAAAAATGAGAGAAATTTGTATGTCTGAAAGAGTAACAGGAAGTGTAAAGTGGTTTGACGCTGCTAAAGGTTTTGGTTTTTTAGAGCGTGAAGGTGGCGATGACGTATTTGTTCACTTCCGTGCGATCCAAAGCGATGGTTTTAAATCGTTAGATGAAGGCCAACAAGTTGAGTTTTCCGTCACTAAAGGCGATAAAGGCTGGCAAGCAGAAGAAGTAACTGTTCTAAATTAATTTTGCTGACATAGAGGGCAGTAAAATGTTGCCCTCTGTGCTTCTTTATACTGTTTAATAATGCTCCTGCAATGGGGGCAAGTTTCCCCTTCTTTTCCATATACGTTTAATTCTTGGGCAAAATAGCCTGGCTTACCATCGCTTTTTCTAAAATCTTTTAGTGTGGTTCCTCCTGCAATAATCGCTTGTTCAAGTACTGTTTTAATAGCGGTGACTAATAATAAACTATTTTTCTTTGTTAATTTATTCGCCATTTTTTTAGGGTGGATTTTTGCCATAAATAGCGCTTCATTTGCATAAATATTGCCCACACCCACCACAATCTTGCCATTCATAATGAGTGTGTTAATGCTGCAACGTCTGTTTCGACTTTGTTGCCATAAATAATCAGCATCAAACTGTTTTGTTAAAGGTTCCGGACCAAGATGATTAATTAATGAGTGCTGTTCAATAGCGGAGGATGTCCATAATATGCAGCCAAAACGTCGTGGATCGTTGTATCTTAGCACTTGACCATTATTGAATGTAATATCAACATGATCATGTTTTTCAGCTTTAGTAATGCTGGCCCCATCGAGTATTCGTAGCCTGCCAGACATGCCAAGATGAATAATTAATGTACCACTATCACATTGAAATAATAGATATTTTGCACGGCGGTAGACCTTATGAATAGTTTGTCCAGTTAAAATATCGGCAAGATCGTCAGCAATGGGCCAGCGTAAGGAAAACTGCCGGATAATGACCCGAGTAATTTTAGCGTCTTGAATATGAGGACTAACGCCTCGGCAGGTGGTTTCTACTTCCGGTAATTCAGGCATTAGGGAGCAGCAATTTTCTGAGGCAATAATTGTTGCGCTAACGACGTTGGAAATTGATATTTCAGTTGCTGCTGCAAGTCATAAATAAATAATGCCTTATCTGTGAGTACTATCTGTAGTTCGACGGATTGTTGATTGTCATACAAAATAG
>JAUXFA010000225.1 GCA_030620285.1 Piscirickettsiaceae bacterium | reverse complement strand
TAGCCTCTGTTCTCAGGGGCTTTATTTATATCTAGATATAGTGCTCCTCTGATGCTTGTGTCTATGCAAATTTTAGAGAGGTGCTTGATATCAATGCTCAAGGAACTTAAAATAGCATCATCTTGTCTTAATACTGTTATAAATTACGGAGATTTTTATGCAAATCAATAGTTCGGTTACTCGTTCGGAAGAGTCGATCTTTTCAACGAACAAAGTCATTAAAAACACTTATATGCTGTTGTCAATGACACTTATTTTTAGCGCTATAGCGGCTTATATTAGTATGGCTATGGGCATATCGTTTGGGATGGCTCTTGTTGCGGATATTGTTGCCATTGCTCTGTTGTGGTTTGTATTACCAAAAACAGCTAATTCTGCAACAGGTATTCCTGTTATATTTGCCTTTACTGGCTTACTTGGCTTTGGTTTAGGCCCCATTATTGCGCGCTACCTTGCTCTTGACCCATCAATTGTAATGACCGCAATGGGCGGAACTGGCGCTATCTTTATTGCTCTATCAGGCTATGCAATTACAACTAAGAAAGATTTTAGCTTCATGGGTGGCTTTTTGGCTGTAGGTCTATTTGTTTTAATTGGTGTAATGATTTTAAACCTATTTTTACAAATACCCGTGCTATCGCTCGCTTTAAGTGGCGGTATTGTACTGGTGATGAGTGGTCTAATTTTATACCAAACATCGGCTATTATTAACGGTGGCGAAACAAACTATATTATGGCTACTGCTAGTCTGTTTTTATCTATATTGAATTTATTCACCTCTTTATTACACATTTTAGGTGCATTCGCTGGTGACGATTAAACTTTATTGTTTAATTTATATATAAATAAAGCCGCTTTCATTTGAAGCGGCTTTTTTATTGAGGAGTAAAAATGGATTGGCTACAAATAACACAAGCTTTATTCTTAGGGGCGATGCTGCTTATGCTTTACCCCCGCGTTAAACAGGCGTTTAAAAATCCTGAAGATACCTCCGGCAAATGGGGCGCCGTTGTTATTCCGTTATTGATTGTCGGTATTATCGTCGTGGTTTTGATCAAGTCTGTTCAATAATTTAGACAAAGTCCTTTTAATCTCTTAATGAGCGATCTTGCAGGATTTGATAGACGTATCCATTGCGAAAAATGATATAGGTTCTAAAACGACCATATTGTTTGAAAGTCCACCTTTCCATTTGGTAAGTATCAATTGAAAGGTATCTGGCGCCATAAATATAATGATATGTTTCAAATGTTTGCTGGTAAGTTTCAATATCACTCGGTCGGTAATTTTTTGAGCATAATTTAACCACGTCATATATGTACATCTCCGCTTGTATTAATCTGGTGCCGCAGCGGTATGATTTAATTCTCCTTTCATCTGCTCGCGAATGATGTGAGCTTGCTATGATAGGTGATAATTGGTGATTAGAATTATAAGCCTCGCCTGCTATCGCGGTAGCTGATATTAATTGTAGCGATAGAGCCAAAGCCAATGTAAAACGTTTCATTATGGACGCCTGATTTAACCTATTTCAATTTATGACAGTTCGGCTCCACATCAGTTCATTTATTGCTTTGGTTTGATAGCTGTAAATGTTGCTCGAATTGGGGCTGGGTAGCCTTCAATTGTTTTGGTTCTATCTTCAGGATCTAAGAAATCAGCTAATGATTCAAAAATCATCCAATCCGTTTGGCGCTGTTCTTCAAGGCTAGTGGTGTTGATATCAACACATTTTATTTGTTTAAAACCACATCGTTCAAGCCATGATTCCATTGTTTTAATTGTAGGGAAGAACCACACGTTACGCATTTTTGCATAACGGCCTTTTGGCATTAAACTAACACCATTATTACCTTCAATGACCAGTGTCTCTAGTACAAGCTCACCACCAGGTCGCAAACATGCCTTTAACTCATAGAGATGGTCTAAAGGTGAACGACGATGGTATAACACGCCCATTGAAAATACCGTATCAAAACAATTTAAGTCTGCTGGAAGTTGTTCAATTCCTAATGGGATGACATAGTGATTTTGATTAGCGATATAGCGTTGCATAAGCTGATATTGCATAACAAAAACCAATGTTGGGTCTATGCCTAAAACAAAGTCTGCACCCTGCCCTAGCATGCGCCAGCCGTGATAGCCATTACCACAGCCAACATCCAATACTTTTCTTCCCATTAGCGGTTGAATATGAGGTAATACACGATCCCACTTCCAATCAGATCGCCATTCGGTATTGATATTCACACCCAATAAATCATATGGCCCTTTTCGCCATGGATGAAACTGTTTGAGTTGGCCAATAAAGTGCTCTCTATCGAACTCGTTTAAATCAATTGAATTACCAATTTCAATTTTATCTTTAAGCTCAGTATGGGATGGTATTAATCTCGGTAGTGAATCTAGTGTCTGTTGCCAGTGGTGCATTTTGCCATGACCGTCGGAGGCAAGTTTTTCAGGAATAATGTGCTGTAATTGTTGCGACCACTCAGATAGGCCCATTTTATTAAGACGTTGATAAAGCGATTGATATACGGTCATTGTTTAATGGCAATTAATGAAGCAAAGTTAAAGCATTGATACCAAATATCACTAAAACCAAACCCCGCTTGTTGTAGACGTTGTTGATGACAATCCAATGTTTCAGCGAGAAGTACGTTATCAAGTGCTGATCGTTTTTGACTAATTTCCAAGTCACTATAACCATTGGCCCGTTTAAAAGCATGATGCGCTTCAAGCTGAAAGTCTTGCCGTAGTGATTCTTCGAATGCTAATTTTTCTGACAAGATCAAAATACCGCCCTTATTAAGCCCTTGATAAATCTTTTGTAGCAAATTCAATCTGTCGGCGATCGGAATAAATTGTAAGGTGAAATTCAACACCACGACCGATGCGTTTTCGATTTTAATATCTTGTATATCTGCACAGATCATTGTGACAGGAATGGTAGAAGACTGATCGGCTGCTAAAGTTTCTTGGCCGCGTTTAATCATGGCCGGTGAATTATCGACAGCAATAATGTCGCAAGCTGACTGAATAATTCGCTGTCTCATTGATAAAGTAACCGCACCTAATGAGCAGCCTAAATCATAACAATGACTATTGTCTTGAGCATACTTAGCAGCCAAGATACCAATGGTTGAAATCAAGGTGCCATAACCGGGCACTGAGCGCTGAATCATATCGGGAAAGACATCAACTACACGCTCATCAAAACGAAAATCAACCATTTCATTTAGAGGCGAAGCATAAATCGCATCTTGCTTATTAGCCACGCTGTTCACCTTTCTTTTTTGCCACATTGTTACAAGTCGGATCGTAGCCATGTCGTTCTGTG
>JAUXFA010000147.1 GCA_030620285.1 Piscirickettsiaceae bacterium | reverse complement strand
TTAACCGATAATCGCATCTGGAAACAACGTACGGTTGGTATTGGAGTAGTATCACCCGAGCGCGCATTACAACTTGGTTTTACCGGACCAATGTTACGTGGTTCAGGTATTGAATGGGATTTGCGTAAAAAACAGCCTTATGAAGTTTATGACAAAATGAACTTTGATATCCCAGTAGGCTTGGAAGGTGATTGTTATGATCGGTATTTGGTGCGTGTGGAAGAAATGCGCCAATCGAATCGAATCATCAAGCAATGTGTTGATTGGTTACGAGTCAATCCAGGCTCAGTGATCACGCAAGATACTAAAATTGCACCGCCAAGTCGCGCTGATATGAAAGATGATATGGAATCATTAGTGCATCATTTTAAATTATTCACCGAAGGTTACTGTGTGCCCGAAGGTGAGATATACACAGCAGTTGAACATCCCAAGGGCGAGTTTGGTATTTATATGATTTCAGATGGGGCCAATAAACCCTATCGCGTTAAAATTAGGGCGCCTGGCTTTGCCCATTTATCGGCAATGGATGAAATGATAAAAGATCATATGTTAGCGGATGTTGTCGCCGTGATTGGCACCATGGATATTGTGTTTGGTGAGGTTGATCGATGAGCGACTTACAGCTAACAGGAAGCAAAGAACAGCTATTTAATGCCGATATTCGGCAACAGATCGATCAATGGGTAGCAAAATATCCATCAGGTCAGAGCCAAGCAGCCGTTATTCCGGCGTTACATATTTTGCAAGATGCACATCAAGGTTGGCTGTCGGATCCTTTAATGGATGCACTGGCAGAATATTTATCAATGCCCACCATTAGCGTTTATGAAGTAGCCACTTTCTATACCATGTTTGAATTAAAGCCTGTGGGCAAACATAAGATCAGTATCTGCACCAATATTTCGTGCATGCTCAATGGTTCTGAACAAGTGGTTGAACATATCGAAAGTCGTTTGGGGGTTGGATTAGGCAAAACCACCTCAGATGGTAAATTCACCATTAAAGAAGTGGAATGTCTGGGGGCCTGTTGTGGTGCGCCAATGATGCAACTTGATCGTGACTATCATGAGCATTTAACCGCCGAGAGAATTGATCAGATTTTGGATGGGATAAGTTAATGCAATTGGATCAAATTTGTTTCCGCACCCGTCATTTAGCCAAACCGTGGACAATGGAGTCATATCGTAGTGTCGGCGGCTATGAAATGCTTGAAAAAATTCTTAAAGAAAAAACACGACCAGAAGATATTATTGAAGAGTTAAAAGATTCCGCTCTGCGTGGCCGTGGAGGCGCTGGTTTCCCAACAGGTTTGAAGTGGAGTTTTATGCCACGTCGCCTTCCTGGAGCTAAATACATTGTCTGTAACTCAGATGAAGGTGAGCCAGGGACCTGTAAAGATCGTGATATTTTACGATTTAATCCTCACCAAGTTGTTGAAGGCATGATCATCGCGGGTTATACCATTGGTGCACAATCTGGCTATAACTATATTCGTGGTGAATTTGTTGAGCCATTTGAGCGCTTTGAAGCCGCCATTCAAGAAGCTAGAGAAGCAGGCTATTTAGGTAAAAATATTCTAGGGTCAAAATTTAGTTTTGAACTGTATACCCAACCCGGTGCCGGTGCTTATATTTGTGGTGAAGAAACGGCATTACTAGAATCAATAGAAGGCAAAAAGGGCCAGCCTCGTTATAAACCACCATTCCCAGCAGGCTATGGCCTGTTCGGCAGACCGACCACGGTGAATAATACTGAAACATTGGCATCTGTTCCGGTGATATTACAATATGGCGGCGAATGGTTTCATGAGATTGGTACTCCGAATAATGGTGGCAGCAAAATATTCAGTGTGTCAGGGCATGTCAATCAACCAGGCAACTACGAAGTACCTTTAGGTACCCCATTTTCAGAATTGTTAGAGCTTGCTGGTGGTATGAAACATGGCAATAAAATAAAAGCCGTTATCCCTGGTGGTACTTCAACGCCCGTTATTCCGGGTGAGGCAATGATGGATGTTGCGATGAGTTATGACGGCATTAGCCGGGGTGGCTCGATGTTGGGCGCAGGTTCAGTTATTGTAATGGACGAAACGACCTGTATGGTAAAAGCACTGGAACGTATTGCTGAATTTTATTATGAAGAGTCCTGTGGCCAATGTACGCCTTGTCGCGAAGGTACTGGTTGGTTATATCGTGTGGTGAAACGTATCGAGCATGGTGAAGGCACACAGCAAGATTTAGATCGACTAGTTGATGTGGCAAATAATATCAGTGGTAATACAATTTGTGCTCTTGGTGAAGCGGCTGCTATGCCGGTGATAAGTTTTATTAAACATTTCCGTGATGAATTTCAGCATCATATTGATCATAAATGCTGCCAGGTTGGGGAGGGTGCCCCATAATGGATAATATAGAAATTGATGGCATTCCACTAAAAGTGAATCCAGCCAAAATGATTATTCAGGCTGCTGATGAAGCTGGAATTGATATTCCTCGTTTTTGTTATCACAAAAAACTATCGATAGCGGCTAACTGCCGTATGTGTTTGGTTGAGGTTGAAAAATCACGCAAAGCTTTACCTGCTTGTGCAACACCGGTAACAGAAGGCATGAAGATCTTTACCCATTCCGAAGTCGCCCGGGTAGCACAGCGCGGAGTGATGGAGTTTTTATTAATTAATCACCCACTTGATTGTCCTATTTGCGATCAAGGTGGTGAGTGTGAATTACAAGACTTATCAATGGGTTATGGTAGTGGTGTCGGTCGCTTTAGTGAAGGCAAACGCGTAGTTAAAGATAAAGATATTGGTCCATTAATTAATACCGACATGACCCGTTGTATTCATTGCACACGATGTGTTCGTTTTGGCGAGGAAGTAGCCGGAATTAAAGTAATGGGTGCCACAGGACGTGGCGAACATATGGAGATTGGCACTTATATTGAACAAAGTCTTGCCTCTGAATTATCGGGCAATATTATTGATCTATGTCCGGTCGGTGCATTGACATCAAAACCATTCCGTTACAAAGCACGAGCATGGGAATTAACAGCACATCCTTCGATTGCACCACACGATGCTGTGGGTTCAAATATTGAATTTCACACTCGTCGTGAAGAAGTGTTACGTGTTGTGCCACGTGATAATGAAAATGTGAACGAAACATGGTTGTCAGATAGAGATCGTTTCAGTTATTTAGGTCTAAACCACGAGCAACGTGCTACAGAGCCGATGATCAAGGTGGCTGGTAAATGGCAGAAAACAGATTGGCAAACGGCTTTGCAAGCAGCTATAGATGGCTTGAATAATGTTAAAGAGAAACATGGCAGTGAGCAAATAGCAGGTCTTATTTCACCTACAGCAACATTAGAAGAAGGTTATTTATTCCAGAAATTGTTGCGTGGATTAGGAACACAACATATTGATCATCGGCTACGCCAACAAGACTTTACTGATCAACAATGTAATTATGGCCACGAGGATTGGTGTCTAGCCGATATAGAAGAGAGTTATGACATTGTGCTGGTTGGTTGCAATATTCGAGCAGAGCAACCGATTATTGCCCATCGGATTCGGCAATCAGCTATGTTGGGAACACCTGTCACCAATATTAACTTTTTTGCATCAGACCTACTAATACCGGTTGATATGCAGATAACAGTTGATATTAAAGGCATGTTAAAAACATTATCAGGTGTTGCGAAAGCATTACTGGCCTTATCAAAAGACAATGATAAAGAGTGGACGGATTTATTGACAACAGTCAAAGCGACTGCTCAAGAACAAACGATCGCGATGCGGTTAGCGAATGCTAAAAAGTCTGTATTATTTATCGGAGCTTTAGCAAATAACCACCCACAAGCATCTAAAATAAGATCATTATCAAAGTTAATTACAACATTAACGAATACTAAGATGATTATATTACCGACGGCTAATTCAACTGCGGCACAAATTGCTGGGGTATTGCCTCATTGTGATGCCAAACAACAAGGTCTGAATGCACAGCAAGTTTGGCAACAGAGCTTACGGTCTTATGTATTGTTTGGTGTGGAACCTGAATTGGATTGTGCTAATCCTAATGAAGCCGCTAATGCATTGCAGCAAGCCAGTTTTGTTATGTCTATGAATAGTTATGTTACGGATACTATGTTGACGTATTCAGATGTTATTTTACCAATAGCCAGTTTTGCAGAAAGTTCAGGCACCTTCATAGGTGTTGATAATCATTGGCAGAGTTTTACCGGCGCCGTATCAGCGAAAGGTGATAGTCGTCCGGGCTGGAAAGTGCTTCGAGTACTGGCTAATCTCGCACAGTTGGTCGGTTTTGATTATGTGTCATCACAAGATGTTTGTGATGAAGTAAAACAACAGTTGGACGCCGTACCGACAGCTAAGCAGTCAATTTATATACCAGAAGACTTGAATGTTAATACGGGATTAATGGCCATCTCAGAAGTGCCGAGCTATCAATGTGACGCGGTGACACGGCGTAGTAGCGCATTACAACAAACACCAGAAAATCAACAAGTAGCTGTGGCTCGAATGAATGCTAAAGAAGCT
>JAUXFA010000235.1 GCA_030620285.1 Piscirickettsiaceae bacterium | reverse complement strand
TTTTTAGGTGGCCTGGCGATGATGGTAATGTTTGGTGTCACCATCAATATGATCTCAATGGTCGCATTACTAATGTCCATTGGTATTTTAATGGATGATGCCATTGTGCTATCAGAAAGTATTGCTCATGAATACAATAAAGGAAAATCACCTGTAGAGGCTGCTGTTGATGGCACTAACCGAGTGATTACAGGGATTCTGGCATCATTTCTGACATCGGCTTTTTTGTTCGGTAGTTTGTTATTGATGAAAGGAGATATGGGACAAATACTTGGTGTATTACCCGTCGTTTTGCTGTCCGTATTAACTATTAGTTTAATTGAAGCCTTTCTAGTCCTGCCTCATCACCTTATGCATTCATTGCAACATATTCATCATAAAGAGCCTCCCAAAATACGACAAAAATTTGAAGCCAGTTTTGAACGTTTGCGTGATCGTGTTGGGCGAGCTGCCGATGTGGCGATTAAGTTTCGTTATATTACCGTGGGCACTGCATTAGCAATGTTGGTTTTATCTATTGGTTTGATTGCAACTGGTACCGTCAAATTTAAAGCTTTCCCAGATCTTGAAGGGAATTCGGTTGATGCACGAATATTGTTAGCACAAGGTACGCCACTGGAAGAAACTGAGCGCGTAATGAGTAAATTATTAACAGCTCTGGATAAGACAACTGAAACACTCAATAAAAATGAGTCAGAATCCTTGATTAAGAATATACAACTAAGTTATGGCATACATGGTGATGTACCTGAAAATGGTACTCATTTAGCAACCATTAGTCTTGATTTGTTAAGCACAGAACTACGCAATACCAAGATGGCTGAACTGACCAGTTTGTGGAAAAAAAATAGTGGCGATCTTCCTAGTGTGCTCAGTATTCAGTTTAAGGAACCCAAGGTTGGGCCAGCAGGACGGGCAATAGAAATTCGCTTAAGTGGTGATGATTTAAACAAATTATCAACAGCTTCATGGGAACTACAGAATTGGTTACGTGGTTTTGATGGCGTGTCCAATTTGCTAGATGATCTTCGTCACGGAAAACCAGAATATATCGTTCAGCTAAAACCGGGGGCTTTAGCTGCTGGTATCGATGCTCGTAGTCTTTCCACACAACTTCGGTCTAGCTATCAAGGCGCTAAAATCAGTGATATTTATCATGGGCGTGAAGCCTATGAAATTATTGCCAAACTAGATAGCATGCCTAACGAAGCGATGTTTGATTTTGATAATTTGACCGTGTTTTCTAATAAAGGGGACGCTATTCCGCTAACTAGTGTCGCTACCGTGATTGAAAAACGAGGTTTTGCTCGTATTGGACGCATCAATTACCAAAGAACCATTACCATTTTGGGCGATGTTGATGCGGCTGTTGCCAATACATCTGAAATTATTGCAGAAACTGAAAAACACTTTTTAAATGGTTTGCAACAACGCTATCCAGACATCACTTTTAGCTTCAAAGGCGAAGTGGAAAATGGTACAGACACCAAGCTTTCCATTTTATCTGGTTTTGCATTAGGTGCACTGGGTGTGTTTTTGTTGCTGAGTTTGATTTTTCGTAATTATCGTGAGCCTGTAATTGTAATGTTAAATATTCCTCTGGCACTAATTGGGGCAATATGGGGGCATTTAATTATGGGGCTGGATTTCACCTTGCCGAGTATGATTGGCTTTGTATCATTGGCCGGCATTGTGGTGAATGATTCTATCTTGCTGGTTGTGTTCGTAAAACATCATGTTGAAGAGGGTGCATCGTTACACAATGCGGCAAGCTTGGCCGTTCGTGATCGTTTTCGTGCGATATTCTTAACATCGGCTACCACCGTTGCAGGCATGACACCGTTATTATTTGAAACCAGTACTCAGGCATTGATTCTAGTGCCTCTAGTGACCAGCATTATATTTGGCATGTTGACATCAACATTATTGATAATGTTGGTATTACCGGCAGTTTACGCAATAATGGAGGATATTGGTTTTATTTCACTTACATCAGATAATGACGAAATTGAAACTCAATTAGCCTGACTATTGGTATAGTAATCTCTAGTTTAAAAAGTCTTCAAAAAACCAAGCTGAAAAAGCATGTCTGCCGGTCACGCCTGATTTTTTATATATTTCTGATGCTTGTTGGCGAACTGTTTTTTCTTTGGTGTCACGAATTGCAGCAATCTCATTAAAACTCAGGCCCTTCAATAACAGTAATGCAATTTGTTGCTGGCTCTGGCTTAACTGCCAATCATCAAATTGTTGATGAATGACGGCACTGTATTGTTTTCTGGCATTGTGGATGCGTGTATTTGATTGTTCTAAAAAGTGTTCTGTCGTTTTAAGTTCTTGTCGTAATTGCTGCACATGTACGGTGTGCTGTTTCACATTGTGAATTAAATAAGCAATTAAGGTTAAGGCAAGGCTGATTACTATAATTTCTTCAACAATGTGCCATGTAGACTCGTTAGTAGCAAAATCATTAATGAGATCAAATGTGTTTGAAGCAATGATGATTAATAAGATAACGATAATGGCAATTGTTTTAATACTAGGCACATTCTTTCCTCAAACAAATCAAGTCAAAACACATAGGACATATGTTCTAAAGGTAAGATTATAGGACAGATAGCCGATAGTATCCATCGACAATAGCACCTATTCTATAGTCAGAATTCATGAAGGGGGAGATATTATGAAGTTATCAAAATATAATTCAAAACCTGTATGGGATATTGCCATTCGTATATTCCACTGGTCTTTAGTTGTTGCCTTTATTGTTGCGTATATAAGTGGTGATGATGAAAGTGAAATTCATGTTTATTCTGGTTACTTAATCTTAGGGTTGGTGGTGTTTCGTATTGTTTGGGGGGTTATTGGAAGTAAACATGCCCGATTTAAAGATTTCCTTTTTAGCCCTAAAGAAGTCATCACTTATGCTAAAGGAATGATGTCTGGAACTGCAAAATATTATCGAGGGCATAACCCGCTAGGTGGACTGATGGTGGTGGCGTTGTTGCTGACTTTATTGCTAACAACAGTTAGTGGCCTGAAAGTATACGGAATAGAAGGACATGGGCCTTTGGCAGAAACAAATATAAGTTATTTTTTAAGCTCAGCGAATGCTTCCGGTCACCTTGAGCAAGACCATGATGGTGAAGACGGTGACAGTGAACAAGAAGAACTCTGGGAAGAAATCCATGAGTTTTTTGCTAACTTTATGTTGCTACTAATAGGGCTACATATTGTTGGTGTCATGGTCTCCAGTAAAGTC
>JAUXFA010000110.1 GCA_030620285.1 Piscirickettsiaceae bacterium | reverse complement strand
GCCGCCAATATCAATATTTTCAATCGCCATTGGCAACGTGCAATCATCACGAGCAATAGTGGCTTCAAATGGATATAAATTGACTACAACCAAATCAATCGGGGCAATATCATGTTCGGCCATAATGGCTTCATCAATGCCTCGACGAGCTAATAAACCGCCATGAATTTTTGGGTGCAAGGTTTTAATGCGGCCATCCATCATCTCCGGAAAGCCGGTATGTTCAGAGACTTCTTTTACGGGGAGTCCTGCTTGTTGTAATAATTTGGCTGTGCCACCGGTGGAGAGTAATTCAATACCTAGATTATCGAGTTGTTGCGCAAGTTCTAAGATACCTGATTTATCTGACACGCTGAGCAGTGCCCGTTGGATTTTGTTCATTTATGTTCTCTTAGTTGAGGATATAACGGTATGCAAAATGCTCCGTCATAAACCATAAGTTTTTAATTTTTTTCGAAGAGTGCCGCGATTTAATCCTAAGATCTCGGCAGCACGGCTTTGATTGCCATTTACATGTTCAAGAGTGGTTTTTAATAGTGGTGCTTCAACTTCTGCTAAAAACATATCATAAAGATTGGCGGCTTGATGGCCATCCAAATGATTAAAGTAATCTTTTAGGGCATTTTCGACACATTGGCTTAATGGTTCATGTGACTGTTCGGCCGCTACCGTCAAGTCAAAATCAGTTGTGGACTTTTTTAACAGTTTAGTCATGCAGTAATCGTATCCTGTTGAGCCAGTTTTGTAAAAAACTGTTCAGTGAAATCTAGTTGTTGCTGCGGATATTCAAGTAGGTTCATTTGCTGACGGAATGGATTGCCATCGCGAAAACCTTTGCTATACCAAGCAATATGCTTTCGAGCCATACGGACACCGGTGTAATCGCCATAGAAATCATACAGAGTATGTAAATGTTCGATCAAGGTTTGGCGAATTTCAGTTACGGTAGGTGCCGCTAAATATTCACCATGGGTCAGATAGTGATTAATTTGCTGGAAGATCCATGGGTTACCTTGTGCTGCACGGCCAATCATGACTGCATCTGCTTGAGTATAATCTAATACCTGTTTTACTTTTTCGGGGCTTGAAATATCGCCATTGGCAATAACAGGAATAGCAATGGCTGATTTAATTTCAGCAATAGTGTCGTATTCTGCATCACCACGGTAGGCATCTGCACGAGTACGACCGTGAACAGCTAATGCTTGAATGCCAGATTGCTCTGCAATTTGAGCAATAGAGACTCCATTACGATGTTGGTGATCCCAGCCTGTGCGGATCTTTAGGGTGACCGGTACATTCACTGCTTTGACGACAGATTCTAATATTTCACCGACGAGTTTTTCATTTTGTAATAAAGCCGAACCCGCCATAACATTACAAACTTTTTTAGCAGGGCAGCCCATATTAATATCAATAATATGGGCGCCTTGTTTAACATTATGTTGGGCGGCTTCAGCCATCATTTCAGGATCGGTGCCTGCTATTTGAATTGCGCGAGGCTCTGGTTCGCCATCATGATTTGCTCGTAATAATGACTTTTTGCTTGCCCATAAGGACTTGTTTGCTGTGATCATTTCAGAGATCACCATGCCAGCACCTAAACGACGACATAATTGTCGAAAAGGCCGATCGGTGACGCCAGCCATGGGGGCGAGGAATAAATTATTAGGCAGAGTGTATTGGCCGATCTTCATGAGCGTTTTTGGCCTATAAGTCGGATCCATTCTTCTTTTACGACAGCGGCTTCCATATCAAACCAGTTTTGGTAGCATTGACGGACATCGTCTGCTTGGCTGGTTAAAATACCGGATAAAACAATAGCAGCGCCGGACTTGGTTAAAATAGCAAATCGTTCAGAAAGTGTTTGTAATGGCCCAGCCAAAATATTGGCTAATAATACATCACAGCTTAGATCAGGACAGCTATTTGGTAGGTAGGTCTCTATTTGCACTTTATTACGTTCGGCATTAGCTTGAGTCGCTTCTAATGCTTGAGGGTCGGTATCAACAGCAATAACTCTTTTGGCACCTAATAACGCTGCAGCAATAGCCAAGATGCCGCTGCCACAGCCATAATCAATGACAAGTTTATCTTTTATATCGGCTTGATCTAGCCAATTTAGACATAAAGCGGTCGTTGGATGTGTTCCAGTACCAAAGGCTAAACCTGGGTCAAGCATAATATTGACAGCGTTTTTTTGTGGCGGCTTATGCCAGCTTGGGCAAATCCATAATTTGACACCAAACTGCATTGGGTGGAAGTTATCCATCCATTCACGTACCCAGTCTTTATCTTCGACAGCCTCAATACGGTAGTGAGGTACAGCTTGAGGTGTAAGCATATTACTCAACATCGAAATAATACGGTCAGTGTCGGTTTCGGCATCAAATAAAGCCACAACATTGGTAGCTGCCCATAATGGCGTGGAGCCAATTTCTGGTTCGTAGATTGGTTGATCGGCATTATCTTGAAATGTTACAGCGCCTGCGCCACATTCTGATAATAGATCAGATAAATGATCGGCAGCATCAGGTGTACTGTCAAAGATAAATTGAATCCAAGCCATAAGAAGGATCTAGGTAGTAGCTAGAGACCTAATTTTTTTTCAAGATAGTGGATATTGGTACCACCTTCTTGGAAGTTAGGATCATCAATGATGTCGCGCTGTAACTGCACATTGGTATTAATGCCTTCAATACCAATTTCACTTAATGCTGTTTTCATCCGGGCTATCGCAGATTCTCGCGTTCGACCATAAACAATCAATTTGCCGATAAGTGAATCATAATTTGGTGGTACACGATAACCGCTATAGACATGCGAATCCATTCGAATACCCGCGCCACCAGGAGCATGGTAATGAGTGATAGTACCAGGGCTGGGCATAAAGGTTTTTGAATCTTCAGCATTGATACGACATTCAATGGCATGGCCGCGAATGACGATATCTTCTTGCGTTAGTGATAATGGTTTGCCAGCAGCAATTCGAATTTGCTCGGCGACCAGATCGGTATTGGTGATTCGTTCAGATACGGGATGTTCAACCTGAATACGGGTATTCATTTCAATAAAATAGAATTCACCATCTTGGTATAAAAACTCAAAGGTGCCGGCACCACGATAACCAATTCTGATGCAGGCATCAGCACAAATCTTACCCATATGATCACGGAGTTCTGGCGAAATACCAGGTGCTGGGGCTTCTTCTACTACCTTTTGGTGTCGGCGTTGCATAGAACAATCACGCTCACCTAAATGAATGGCATTTCCGTGTTGATCGGCCAATACTTGGAATTCAATATGACGCGGATCTTCTAAAAACTTTTCCATATAAATCATATCATTATGGAAGAGTGCTTTAGATTCGCTGCGTGTTAAAGCGATGGCATTTAATAGGTGCGCTTCACTATGTACTTCTCGCATACCGCGACCACCACCACCACCGGAAGCTTTGATGATAATAGGATAGCCAATGTTTCGAGCAAGGTTTAGATTGGTTTCATCATCATCACCTAATGGGCCATCAGAACCGGGCACACATGGCACACCAGCTTCTTTCATTGCCGCAATAGCCGATACTTTATCACCCATTAAGCGGATTGTTTCTGCACGAGGGCCAATAAATATAAAACCACTATTTTCTTCTCGTTCAGCAAAATCAGCATTTTCAGATAAGAATCCGTAACCGGGATGAATGGCTGAAGCATCGGTAATTTCAGCTGCACTGATCAGTGCGGGTATATTTAAGTAACTATCAGAAGATGCCGCCGGTCCAATACAGACCGTTTCATCTGCCAGTAGAACGTGTTTTAACTCACGGTCAACATCAGAGTGAACAGCAACAGTTTTGATGCCTAACTCTTTACAGGCTCTTAGAATACGGAGGGCAATTTCCCCTCGGTTTGCAATAACAATTTTATCGATCATGGTTTATATCCGTGTTTAGAATTATCAGAAAGTATTAATTATTCGATAATAATTAAGGGTTCATCAAACTCAACCGGATGACCATTTTCTACTAGAATCGATTTAACGGTACCGCTTCGATCGGCTTCAATTTGGTTGAACATTTTCATTGCTTCTATGATGCAAATCACATCACCGACAGCGACGGTTTGGCCTACTTCTACAAAGGCTGCAACTTCAGGAGATGAGGAGCGGTAGAATGTGCCCACCATGGGTGATTTTACTGCGTTAGCTGTATTACTGGCTGCTGGTGCCGCTTCAGCAACCGGTGCTGCAGGAGCCGCCGCGGGCGCAGCAATTGCTGCCGGCATTGCCGGTGCCGCCATCATGACCGGTGCCGTTGAACTATTACGACTAATACGAACAGACTCTTCACCTTCGTGAATTTCGATTTCAGCTACATCTGATTCCTGAATCAAATCGATTAGTTTTTTTATTTTACGAATATCCATAGAGCTGTCCTATTTAAGAAGTATGTTTAGTGGCCGCTTGTAAAGCGAGTTCATAACCTTGGGCGCCTAAGCCACAGATCACGCCAATGGCAATGTCTGAGAAATAGGAATGATGCCGGAATGATTCCCGTGCATGAATATTTGAAAGATGCACTTCGATAAAGGGTATTTCAATTGCGGCGAAGGCATCTCGCAATGCTACGCTAGTATGTGTAAATGCTGCTGGATTGATAATAATAAAGTCGGTGTTATTGGTTTGTGCAGTATGAAGTTTTTCGACTAATTCATGTTCAGAATTGCTTTGGAAACTTTCTAGCTGATCGCCGTTATTTTTTGCTTGTGTTTGTAATCGATCCGAAATATCGCTTAGTGTATCGGCACCATAATGTTCGGGCTCACGCGACCCTAGAAGGTTTAAATTAGGACCGTGTAATACTAAAAATTTTGCCATCAGAATAATTGCGCCTAGATCGACATTGATATGGGGCGAATTTTGCACCAACAGTTAATAAATGTCCAGTTTTTAAATAGAAAAGTAGATATTTGTTGCTAAATTCGTCGAACTAGAAAATTCTTGGTTTTCAGTTTAGTTGGGAAGTATTGCTAGATGTTTGATAAAGGTATCTGTTGAAACACTACCCACTAAGCGCTGTTGATTGTGCTCGTTACCCTGAGCATCAAAAAATAGGATGGTTGGCGGTCCGAAGATGCCAAAATGTTTTAACACGGCTTTATGCTCCGCCGTATTTGCGGTCATGTCTAATTGTAATAAAAGAGTATTGTTAAGAGCAGTGTTAACGCTGGCATCTTTAAATGTCGTTGCTTCCATTCTTTTGCAATCGACACACCAATCAGCATAGAAGTCGAGCATAGCCGGCTG
>JAUXFA010000224.1 GCA_030620285.1 Piscirickettsiaceae bacterium | reverse complement strand
TCAACTTGAGCAGGGTGATCAATCCTTTAATGCTATACGACAACAAGCGATAGAACACTTGAACAATTCAGGTTTTGCGCCAGATTATGTTGATATTCGCCGTGCTGATAATTTGGAGCAGGCAAAAACAGGTGACAAGTCTCTTAGAATTTTGCTTGCAGCAAAATTGGGACAAGCACGATTGATTGATAATATTGCCTGTAATCTTGCTTGAATTACGTTAAAAAGCGATAATATGCCACTGGATAACTACTGATTTGTCGGATATGCAACTGACTTTACTAAAAACAAAATTACATCGTGCCTGTGTTACTCATTCTGAATTAGAATATGAGGGTTCATGTGCTATCGATGGAAAACTGCTGGAAGCCGCTGGTATTCACGAATACGAGCAGATCCAGATCTATAATATCGCCAATGGTGAACGATTTACCACTTATGCAATCCGTGCTGAAGATGGTTCAAATATCATTTCAGTTAATGGTGCAGCTGCACATAAAGCATCACCAGGTGATCGCATTATTATCTGCGCCTATACCACATTGGATGCAAAAGAAGTCGCTAATTTCAAACCAACTATGGTTTATTTAGATGAGAATAATGATATTACTCATATGCGTCATTCCATTCCAGTACAAGCGGCCTAAAAATAGCGATGATAGAAAAACTGTTTGAAGCTGCGCTATGGAATAGCCGTTTTGTCGTAATCATTGCAGTTGTAGTTAGTTTAATTACAGCGCTTGCGATGTTCTATTTGGCCTCAGTAGATGCTTATTTTTTGGTTTCTCATCTTGGTGACTATCTGTCGTCAGATTTGATAGGAGAGGCACGGAAAGACTTTCGTGCTGACACAGTGACTCATGTTGTTGAAATTATTGACGGTTATTTATTGGCAACAGTACTGTTAATATTTTCCTTAGGCCTCTATGAATTGTTCATCAGTAAAATAGACCAGGCTGAATCATCTGAAACATCATCCGTTCTAGTAATACACAGCCTCGATGAGCTAAAAACAAGGCTTGGTCGAGTTATTTTGATGATATTGATAGTAAATTTCTTTGAACATGCTATTAGAATGGATTTTCATGGTCCACTTGATTTACTAGCATTTGCTGGCAGTATCGCTTTGATCGGTTTGACAATGTACCTTACTCGTCATGAAGAGCATTAGAGAATATTAACTAACCTGAACTCTGGATAACTATAGAATAATTCTCAATGCTGGCATCTTTTGATCTTTTTGCCACTGCCACAAAAACACAGTTTATTCCTAGCTAATTTTATAGCGGGTAAAATATCACCATCAACATAATACCAACGTCCTTCTTGTTTGGTGAAATTAGAGCATTCATGCAATTGGCCAATCGGCTGTTGATGATAAAAAGCGATGAATTCAACAGTCGCCTTTTCCCCACTTTGTTGATGCTTGATAACTTTCAATCCTAGCCATTGCGTCTGCTCTATGGTTTGAGAAAGAGTTTGCTCATCATCAGCTTGGCGTTTATCAGGGTGAAGTGTGTCGATAAGATAACTGATCTTACCTAGAACAAAAGCAGAGTAACGAGAAGACATCAACTGTTCAGCACTGCTGGCACGCAATATACCAAGATGTAATGGCTCACAACATGCCTTATAAGGCTTGCCACTGATACAAGGGCATATGTCAGGCATTATTAACCTTGCGTACTTATGTATAGGTCCTCGACTTTCTTTCTTGCCCATGGTGTTTTTCGTAGGAATTTGAGGCTGGACTTTATAGATGGATCACTGTTGAAACAGCGAATATCAATACGTTCTCCAAGCTCAACCCAGCCAAAATGGTTAACGAGACTTGTTAAGATCTGTTCCAAAGTCATACCGTGCATCGGGTTGTTAATTTGTTGTCCACTCATGAGCCAGGATCAGTCCTTATTATTCGAGAAGAATGAAGTCTTAGGAAATATTGATTTTGATAACTTTCATAATCTCAAATTTCATAGTTGCGATTAGTTCGACACTGGGGTAATAAATAAGATCAACCCGCGCACCTTTAAGTGACTTATATTTCTTTTGTCGTTTGTATTTAAAGGGCACGTCATGGCCTTCGAGTAACACCGTATTATGAATCCAGTTACCAACTTGTCTTTGTACATGAGATTCAACTTTCTGCATTTTTGAATGAACTAATTGTTCATTGTCAGCAAGAAATCTCTTAATACTAGCCATGTTGTATCTTAACTTGCATTTTGATAACGTTGATGGAGAATTCCAACCCGCTCAACATATACCTTGGTTTCTTTGTAGGGTGGTATGCCGTTATATTTTTTCACTGCATTAGGGCCAGCATTGTATGCGGCTGTAGCTAGTTGAATATCACCTCTGAATTGTTGTAGCAGTTGAGCAAGATATTTAACGCCACCTCTAATATTCTCTTTAGGATTCAAAGCATTACTAACGCCTAGCTCTTTGGCAGTTGTAGGCATTAACTGCATTAGACCTTGAGCACCTGCTCTGGATACTGCCTTAGCATTAAAGGCAGATTCAGCATGAATTAAGGCGCGAACCAACGCTGGATCAATATTATTTTGTTTCGCTACCTGCTTGATTGTGTCTACGTAGGAGGTAAGGTTTAACTTGACCCTGTTCCAATCTATGGTGGAATCAGGATTACAGGCAAAACAGTCAAATTTTAAAACTTCATAATTGGAAATGTGTGTGGGTTTTTGGTCAGTAAAAACGGTTAGTTCACCCGATGTAGGGTACTTATAGATGATAGTCTGTTGGCCGCTACTTTTTTTATTAGTGACGTTAGTAAATTCAATAACACCTTGTTCATTTTCAACACGTTGAATACTACCAGCAGAAAAAGTCATAGATGGCAGTATGATTGTTAACATAAAAAAAACTGTTTTGTATTGCATAACAGTGTTAATCGTAACGGTTGTTGGAGTTAATAGCGAGGAGAGTCATACTGCTTCCAAGTAGTTAATTACTTTTTCTATTGATTGGTATGTCAGAGATCTTTTGTCGCCATTCTTTAGGTCCTGTTTCATGAACAGATATACCGTCACTATCGACAGCAACTGTAACTGGCATATTCTCAACATAAAATTCTCGAATTGCTTCCATGCCAAGATCTTTAAATGCGATCACTCGTGAGGATTTGATTGCTTTTGAGACTAGATACGCTGAACCACCGACAGCAATTAAATAAACGGATTTATGCTTTTTGATAGATGCAATAGCAATAGGACCGCGTTCAGCCTTGCCAATCATGCCTAGCAATCCTGTTTTTTCCAGCATCATATCTGTAAATTTATCCATCCGCGTTGCTGTGGTTGGGCCAGCAGGACCGACCACTTCACCTTTAATCGGATCGACAGGGCCTACGTAATAGATAAAGCGATTGT
>JAUXFA010000045.1 GCA_030620285.1 Piscirickettsiaceae bacterium | reverse complement strand
GCCTTGCAATTGAGGGAGTATGGCCTCATTTTCTAGAGTGGAAGTATCTTGAGTAATTTCCTCGCCTTTAGCAATAGTACGTAATAATCGACGCATGATCTTGCCTGAACGTGTCTTTGGTAGATTGTCGGCATAGCGAATATCATCAGGTTTAGCGATAGCACCAATTTGTTCGCCGACCCATGCCCGTAATGTTTGGGTTAATTCATCATCGACACCACCCTGTGGTCGATCCCCCTTAAGCACCACATATGCAAAAACAGCTTCACCTTTTATATCGTGAGGTTTACCGACAACTGCCGCTTCGGCAACTAAAGGATTGGCAACTAAGGCAGATTCTATTTCCATAGTGCCTAAACGATGACCTGATACATTCAGCACATCATCAATACGGCCCATGATCCAAAAGAAACCATCTTCATCAAGACGGGCACTATCACCTGCAAGATAATATTTGCCATCAAACATTGGCCAGTAGGTATCTCTATAGCGTTGATCATCTCCCCAAACAGTTTGGATCATCGATGGCCAAGGCTGACGTATAACCAAATAGCCGCCTTCATTAGCTGTAGTAATTTCTTCGCCTTGTTCGTTGACAACAGCGGCATCAATGCCTGGAAGGGCACGTGTACACGATCCGGGCTTGGTAGTGGTGACAGAAGGCACCGGCGCAATCATATGAGCACCTGTTTCAGTTTGCCACCAAGTATCAACAATAGGGCAGCGTTGCTTTCCAATCACATTGTGATACCACATCCATGCTTCAGGGTTAATGGGTTCACCAACAGTGCCGAGAGGCCGTAATTTTGAAAGGTCATGACTATTAGGGAAGTCATTACCTTGTTTGATCAGTGCTCGAATGGCTGTTGGCGCAGTATAAAATATGGTGACACCATGGCGTTCACACATTGCCCAAAAGCGGCCGGCATCAGGATAAGTTGGTACTCCTTCAAATATAACAATAGTAGCTCCTGTTGCCAGCGGGCCATAGGCAACATAAGTATGGCGAGTTATCCAGCCTACATCGGCGGTACACCAAAACACATCTGAATCTTGAATATCAAATACCCAACGCATGGTGGTGATCGCATTGAGTAAATAGCCACCCGTTGAATGTTCAATACCTTTGGGTTTGCCTGTTGAGCCCGAGGTATAGAGTAAAAATAAGGGATCGCTTGCATTCATCCACTCAGGTTCACATTCAATAGGTTGATTTTGTTCGGCATCTGACCACCAAATATCACGGTCAGATTGCATATTAATATCATGGCCTGTTCGTTTAAATACAATCACCGATTTAATACTGTCACAGCCTTGCTCTAAGGCACTGTCAGTTGTTGCTTTAAGTTCAATGATTTTACCACCACGGTGGCCACCATCAGCGGTAATGACCATTTTAGCTTGGGTATCTTTAATACGATCTTTTAGTGATGAAGCTGAAAAACCACCAAACACAACTGAATGAATAGCACCGATACGAGCACAGGCTTGCATAGCAATAACAGCTTCAGCAATCATTGGCATATAAATGATAACCCGATCGCCTTTGTTTATATTTAGAGCTTTGAGTGCATTAGCAAAAATACAAACACGCGCATGTAACTGACGGTAAGTAATATGCTGCACATCACCGCCATCACCCTCAAAAATAATAGCTGTTTTCTCGGCGTTATCTGCTAACTGTCGGTCAAGACAGTTATAAGAAATATTTAATTTTCCATCAGGGAACCAACGGTAAAAGGGAGCATTTGATGAATCTAATGTGGTCAAAAAAGGTGTTTGCCAGTCAATTTCAGCACGAGCTTGGTCGGCCCAGAAAGATTGGTTATCACGTTCAGCACTGACATATAAAGTATTTAGTTTGTCTGAACTTAAAGCAGAAGAACTGAGGAAGTCTGCACTAGGTGGAAACCGACGGTCTTCATGTAGCGTTGATTGAATGTTTTCTTCAGACATGATGTAACACCTTTGGGAAGACTGATTTTGAGATTAGAGTATAGCGTGAAATAGTGACCCATAAAAAACCCTCTCCTAACATTGTTAAGAGAGGGTAAAGTCATCGTCGTTCTTAGAAGAAACCGAGTGGACTAGTGCTATAACTGACCAATAAGTTTTTAGTTTGTTGATAATGATCTAACATCATTTTATGGGTTTCACGACCAATACCTGATTTCTTATAACCACCGAAAGCAGCATGGGCAGGGTAGAGGTGATAACAGTTGGTCCAAACACGTCCAGCCTGAATGCCTCGACCCATACGATAGGCAAGGTTCATATCACGAGTCCATAAACCGGAACCTAAACCAAATTCTGAATCATTAGCAATTGCCAGAGCCTCGGCTTCATCTTTAAAAGTTGTTACTGAGACAACAGGACCGAAGATCTCTTCTTGGAAGATCCGCATATTATTGGTACCTTTCATTAAGGTAGGCTCAATATAATAGCCACTATCAAACTCAGCCCCCAATTGTTCTATACCACCACCAATTAACAATTCGGCACCTTCCTGTTTACCAACATCAATATAACTGAGGATTTGCTCATATTGTTCTTGTGATGCTTGCGCGCCAACTTGAACATCGGTATCAAGAGGGTTACCTCGAATAATCTTTTTAGATCGTTCGATAACTATAGATATAAACTCATCGTAAATGCTTTCTTGAATCAATGCACGAGAAGGGCAGGTACAGACTTCTCCTTGGTTAAAAAATGCTAATACAAGCCCTTCAGCACATTTACTAATATAGTCATCCTCTTGTTGCAGAATGTCTTCAAAGAAAATATTAGGTGATTTACCACCTAACTCAACAGTAGAAGGGATAAGGTTATCAGCGGCACACTTTAATATATGTTGCCCGACCGGAGTCGAACCGGTAAATGCAATTTTGGCAATGCGAGTACTTGTTGCTAATGCTTGACCTGCTTCTTGGCCATAACCATTCACAATATTAAGCACGCCCGGTGGCAATAAATCACCAATAACTTCCATTAGTTTTAGAATGGATACAGGTGTTTGTTCAGCAGGTTTCATCACGATGCAATTGCCCGTTGCTAATGCTGGCGCTAACTTCCATGCCGCCATTAATAAGGGGAAGTTCCAAGGAATAATTTGCCCAACAACACCTAAAGGTTCATGAAATTGATAAGAAACTGTATTTTCATCAATTTCACCCATGGTGCCTTCTTGGGCTCTGATACAGCCAGCATAATAGCGAAAGTGGTCAACACATAGCGGCACGTCTGCATTGAGCGTTTCATGTACGGCTTTACCGTTATCCCATGTTTCAGCAACGGATAACATTTCAAGATTTTGTTCAATACGATCAGCGATTTTCAGTAATATGTTAGAACGCTCAGTTATCGATGTTTTACCCCAAGCATCTTTAGCGGCATGAGCAGCATCAAGTGCCAAATTGATATCTTCTTCGGTTGAGCGGGGAATCTCACAAAAACCTTCGCCGGTGACGGGAGTGATATTGGTAAAATATTCGCCTTTAACCGGCGCTGTCCATTCACCATTAATATAGTTGCCGTAACGTTCTTTAAATGAAACAACGGAACCTTCAGTGCCGGGTTGTGAATAAATCATAATAATTCTCTCGTTATTAATTAGGTTTGAAGTGTTGAGGATAGATCAGAATTTATAACTATTGCTTGACCAATATTCCCAATTACTTGACTTATAGTCCAAATCGGACACAAAATCCATTAATGAGATTAAAAACACTTTAAATATTAACCATGCAGACTGATAAATTATCACTGAGCCATCGTCGTGTTAAAAGGCGGCTACTGGTTGAAAATAAGCTAAGCTTTTTTGGCCCTGAATCAGAGTTAAGTATTTATGATACTTATCGCGCAGCCTCTCGCATTGGTTTGGATGCGCCACAATTGATGTATTGCGGAATGGTTAAAGGCAAAAAGATCATGCACGAGGGGAATCAAGGCGAAGACCAAGGCCAAATATTTCTTCCTCATGAATCTTATGTTATGCCACCGGGGGGATATGTTGAAATTGATTTCCCAGAGGCCAATGAACAGCAGCCGACGACATGTCTAACGATAGAATTAGCGAAAGATCGTATTGAAATAATTTCTGAGCGTATGCGCGACCTGACTGCACTGGATGATGTTGAACATGATTGGCAGTACCAACCTCAGATCATTCATACCCATCACACAACAGACACCCAACAATTACTAGAAAAATTAGTGTCGTTATTTACCCATAATCATCCCGACAAAAAAATGATGATGGATTTAGCCGTGTCAGAATTAATTATTAGACTATTACGTCAGCAGGGAAGAGATGTACTATTAAGTTACAGTCGACAATCCCCTGATGCCAATGGAATCACAGCCGTAATTTATTACCTTGAACAAAATATTGCGCAGCCTCTAGATATTGAACAGTTATGTCGTTGTGCATGTATGAGCAGAAGCAAACTCTATGTCGAATTTAAAAAGCAGCTAGGCTGTTCACCGAGTGAATACCTGCACCAACAGCGGTTAAAGTTAGCTGCTGAAATGTTTCAAAATGGCAAAACAATAACTCAAGCTTGTTACGATGTCGGCTTTAATGATCTCAGTCATTTCAGCAGGCGGTTTACCCGGTTTTTCAACTGCACTCCAAGTCAATATCGTGGTAAATATAGGGTTAAAAACAGCTAAAGTAAAACAGATTTTTATTCGACAATGCGAACACTTATTGATAGCATAGTTGAGTGTTTTACTCAGTAATTCATTAAGTCATTTTAGTGATGACTTTCCTACTATTTAATCAAAATTAAGGAACAATTATGAGCGTTTTAGTCACTAAAAAAGCCCCAAAATTTACTGCAGCAGCGGTGATGCCAGACAATACCATCAATGAAAGTTTTTCATTGTCTGATTATGCCGGTCAATATGTTGTTTTATTCTTTTACCCATTAGATTTCACATTTGTATGCCCATCTGAAATTATTGCTCACCATCATCGTGTAGCAGCATTTAAAGAACGCGGCGTTCAAATTATTGGTGTTTCAATCGATTCTCAATTTACTCATTTAGCATGGCGTAATACCGAACTTAATAAAGGTGGTATTGGCCAGATTGATTTTCCATTGGTTGCAGATACTGATCATAAGATCATGAAAAAATATGGTGTCAAACACCCGGCAAGCATTGCTTTACGTGGTTCATTCTTAATCGATAAAGAAGGTATTGTCCGTCACCAAGTGGTCAATGACTTGCCCTTAGGTCGTGAAGTTGATGAAATGCTTCGTTTAGTTGATGCACTTCAATTCCATGAAGAACATGGTGAAGTTTGCCCAGCAGGTTGGCAAAAAGGCGATGAAGGCATGAAAGCGGATGCGGATGGTGTTGCTGATTATTTAGCAAAACATGGCGACGATTTATAATTGCTAGCCTGCCATTTAGAAATAAAAAAGCCCCGAAATAGCGGGGCTTTTTTATGCCCATTATATTGGACAAAATACAGTATTTAATTAGACGCGATTCTTCTCTCTAATTTCATCTAATGTTTTACAATCAATACATAAAGTCGCTGTTGGGCGAGCTTCAAGGCGACGAATACCAATATCAGTGCCACAAGATTCACAGTAACCGTAGTCACCTTTATCAAGATCTTCTAGAGATTGTGTTATTTTTTTGATCAGCTTACGTTCACGATCACGGGTGCGAAGTTCAAGGGTAAACTCTTCTTCCTGCGTTGCACGGTCATTAGGATCCGGGAAATTCGCCGCATCATCTTGCATATGGTGAACAGTACGATCAACTTCTTCCATTAAACCTATCTTCCACTCATCTAAGATAGTTCTGAAATGTGTGGTTTGATTATCGTTCATGTAATCTTCACCCTTAACCTCTTTGTAAGGGGTGAATTTCGCATCAAACTGCTTTGAATCCATCGATTAAAACCTCATACCATTTAAAATTTAAGGGCGCATATATAGCAGATGAAACCCCATGGTGCAAAAAAATTTGGTATTATTTTACCTTATTTTGGGGTTGAAGAGTCGTTTATGAAACAATTAAAAGCAGTTATTTTTGATGTTGATGGTACCTTGGCTGAAACAGAACGTGATGGACATCGTGTTGCGTTTAATAGTGCCTTTTCTGATGCTGATTTAGATTGGCATTGGGATGAAGAGCTATATGGAGAATTACTAGCAGTTACGGGCGGTAAGGAGCGTATACGGTTCTTTCTTTCGCACTTTCATGACAACTTTAACTATGATGGTGATATCGATGAGCTCATCATCAGTTTACATGCCAATAAAACCAAACATTATGTAACTTTATTAGAGAATAATGCGATTGCACTACGGCCCGGGGTTGTACGATTATTGGCTGAACTTCGTGAACAGGGCGTTCGGCTTGCAATTGCGACAACAACAACGCCTGCAAATGTGACTGCTTTAGTTTCAAATACATTAGGTGTTGAGGCACTAGATTGGTTCGATTGCATTGCCGCTGGCGATATCGTTCCAGCTAAAAAACCTGCTCCTGATATTTTTGATTATTGCTTAGAAAAAATTGGTTTGTCAGCAGGTGAATGTTTGGTATTTGAAGATTCCGCTAATGGTGTTAAGTCATCATTAGGAGCCAATATCTCGACCGTAGTGACATTGAATAACTATACTAAAGATGATGATTTCATTGGTGCGGTGACAGTACTGGACCAATTAGGTGAACCGGGTGAGCCATGTCGCGTTATTGCAGGGGAAAATATTGCTGGTGACTATGTAACGGTTGATGATTTAAGACAATTGCACGCTAGTGCCTAATAGGTCTATTTCTCAACGTTCTAAAGAGATAACACCATTCCATGTGATGGATATCTTAGCCCAAGCTAAACAGCTTGAGGCACAAGGAAAAGACATTATTCATATGGAGGTCGGCGAACCTGATTTTGTCACATCTAAACCTATTGTTGATGCTGGTATCGCTGCCTTAAAAACAGGTAAAATGCATTACACACCCGCTTTGGGATTACCCGAATTACGGCAAGCTATTTCAGCTTGGTACCAGCAACAATACAATATTGATGTTTCCCCAAACCGTATTGTCGTCACTCCGGGAGCATCAGGTGCTTTATTGTTAGTGATGGGCGCTTTATTAGAACAAGATAAGAAAGTGCTACTGGCCGATCCGGGCTATCCTTGCAACCGAAATTTTGCTCGATTTGTCGAAGGAAAAGCTAATTCTGTTGCGGTTAATGCATCGACAAATTACCAATTAACCGCCGATCATATCAATGAGCATTGGGATGATGAAACCGTGATGGCGTTGGTGGCATCACCATCAAACCCCACTGGCACTGTGTTATCTACTCAGCAATTAACTGCATTATCAAAAGCGATTCAAGCTAAAAATGGTCACTTGGTTGTGGATGAGATCTATCATGGCCTAACGTATGATGGCATCGAAACACCAACGATATTAGCTATTAACCAAGATGCCTTTGTCATTAATAGTTTTTCCAAATTTTTTGGAATGACTGGGTGGCGATTAGGTTGGTTAGTGGTGCCCGATGAATATGTATCGGTAATGGACAGACTGGCGCAAAACTTGTTTTTAGCTGCGCCTACCATATCGCAATATGCTGCATTAGCAGCCTTTAACAATGAAACCTTGGCAATATTAGAACAACGCCGGCAGACTTTTCAGCAACGTAGAAACAGCCTGTTGCCCGCTTTAAAATCAATAGGGCTTGATGTTAAAGCAATACCACAGGGGGCGTTTTATATTTATGCGGACTGTAGCCGATTTCTTAATGAACAATTGCCTGATAGTATGGCATTAAGTAAATATTGGCTACACAATGCAGGTGTTGCCGTCACCCCGGGCAATGATTTTGGCAATCATTTAGCCAGACAACATATTCGTTTTGCTTATACAGCTGATGAAACAAGATTATTAGAAGCGGTAGAGCGACTTTCAAAATTAAAAAGTAACATTTAGGAAACGACATGACCTCGTCAAAAATTATTTATACAAAAACAGATGAAGCGCCAGCATTAGCAACGCAATCATTGTTGCCCATCATCAGAGCATTTGCTAAATCTGCTGATATTGAGATTGAACTCCCTGTTATTTCATTGGCAGGACGCGTTATTGCTAATTT
>JAUXFA010000014.1 GCA_030620285.1 Piscirickettsiaceae bacterium | reverse complement strand
CAAACCATATTGTAGTCAATGTCGATAAACTGACTTATGCCGGAAACTTAGAGTCGTTGACTAGCGTGAGTGATAGTGACCGTTATAGCTTTGAACACGTTGATATTTGTGATGCCCAGGAAATACAACGGATATTACAGCAATATCAGCCAGATATTATTATGCATTTGGCTGCTGAGTCGCATGTTGACCGCTCCATCGACGGGCCCGGAGAGTTTATTCAGACCAATATTGTTGGAACCTATACACTTGTAGAGCAAGCAAGATCTTATTGGACAGGTTTAGAGGCTACGAAAAAAGAAAAATTTCGTTTTCACCATATTTCAACTGATGAAGTGTATGGTGATTTAGAAGGCCTAGATGATTTATTTACCGAAACCACATCGTATACTCCTAGTTCGCCTTATTCAGCGAGTAAAGCGAGTTCTGATCATTTAGTACGAGCATGGCAACGCACATTCGGTTTACCTACCGTTATTACTAATTGTTCCAATAATTATGGTCCATATCATTTCCCAGAAAAATTAATTCCACTTGTTATCCTTAACGCGTTGGCAGGTAAAGCCTTACCTGTATATGGGCAAGGTAATCAGATAAGAGATTGGCTCTATGTTGTGGATCATGCTAGAGCACTGGTATTAGTCGCAATGACAGGTGAAATAGGCGAAACATATAATATTGGTGGCCATAATGAAAAACAAAATATCGATGTGGTTAAAACGATTTGTGAATTGCTTGAAGAGTTAGCGCCAGAAAAACCAAGCGGCATTGCATATTATCGGGATCTGATTACTTTTGTGACCGATCGTGCAGGACATGATATCCGCTATGCAATTGATGCCACTAAAATAGCTCGAGAGCTTGATTGGAAGCCTTTAGAAACCTTTGAAAGTGGTATTCGGAAAACAGTTGAGTGGTATTTACACAATCAAGATTGGTGGCAGCATGTGCAAGATGGCAGCTATCAGACTAGCTGAAATTACCAGTATAGTAATTTGATTAATAGTAGAAAATAATTAGGAATAACTGAAATGAAGATTGCGGTAGCAGGAACCGGTTATGTTGGGCTATCAAATGCGATTTTATTAGCGCAGCATAATGAGGTTATCGCCTTAGATATTATTGCAGATAAAGTGGATCTTATTAATAGCGGCAAGTCTCCAATTATTGATAGAGAAATTCAAGACTTTTTAGAAAATAAGAACTTAAATTTAACAGCAACATTAGATAAACAGCAAGCGTATTTGGGCGCCGATTTTGTGGTGATTGCGACACCAACAGATTATGACCCAGAAACAAACTATTTTGATACTAGCTCTGTAGAAATAGTTATAAAAGATGTGATGGCAGTGAATCCCAACGCGGTGATGGTCATTAAGTCGACTGTTCCAGTGGGATATACCGAAAAAATAAAACAATCACTGGGCTGTAATAATATTATTTTTTCTCCAGAATTTTTGAGGGAAGGAAAAGCACTATACGATAATTTGTATCCATCGAGAATTGTTGTTGGCGAGCAATCAGCAAGGGCGGAACAGTTTGCGAATCTATTAGTTGGGGGAGCAATTAAAGAAAATATAAATGTAGTCTTTACTAGTGCAACCGAAGGTGAAGCCGTTAAATTGTTTTCTAATACCTACTTGGCAATGAGGGTTGCATACTTTAATGAACTTGATTCCTATGCAGAAGTACATGGCTTAAATACCCAGCAAATTATCAAGGGCGTATGTTTAGATCCACGTATAGGTGACCATTACAATAATCCATCTTTTGGCTATGGTGGTTATTGTTTACCGAAAGATACTAAGCAGTTACGTGCAAATTACCAGAATGTTCCCAACAGCTTAATTAGTGCAATTGTTGATGCAAATACAACCCGAAAAGACCATATAGCAGAGTCAATCATTAGACAACGCCCCAATGTTGTGGGCATATATCGTTTAATTATGAAAAGTGGATCGGATAATTTCAGAGCTTCTTCTGTTCAAGGAATTATGAAGAGAATAAAAGCAAAAGGAATTAAAGTTGTTGTTTATGAACCGACACTTAAAGAACCAGAATTTTTTAACTCTACAGTGATTAACGATCTTGAGCAGTTCAAAAAGTCTGTCGATGTAATTGTTGCTAATCGCTTGACTGAAGAAATCATTGATGTTGAAAATAAGGTCTACACCCGTGATCTGTTTGGTAGTGATTAGGTTTATTAGCCCAATCAATACTATTGAAAATTTAATTTAGGAAACATCATGATACCAGTTATTATGTCAGGTGGTAGTGGTACACGTCTGTGGCCATTATCCAGAAAATCGAAACCTAAACAGTTTTTGGCACTGTTTGGTGAGCAGACCATGTTTCAAGAGACATTGAGTCGTTTAGATGGCTTGAAAGATTTACAATCACCAATTGTGGTCTGTAACAACGATAATCGATTTATGGCTGCTGAGCAAATTCGGGACTTAGACATTGATAATTCCACAATTATTTTAGAGCCATTTGGTCGTAATACAGCACCAGCGTTAGCGATTTCAGCATTACAAGCAATGCAGTCTGGTGGCGACCCAATACTCTTAGTGCTGGCCGCAGATCATATTATTCAGGATTTGACCGCATTTCATCAGGCTGTTTCGATAGCAAAAAGTCAAGCTAACGCAGGCTCCTTGGTCACTTTTGGCATTGTGCCGACATCAGCCAATACCGGTTATAGTTATATTCAAGCAGATGAAAAAAATGCTGTTAGTAAAGTAAAAAACTTTGTAGAAAAGCCCGATTTAGACACCGCTAAAAAATATATTACTTCTGGTGACTATTATTGGAATAGTGGTATGTTTATGTTTAAAGCTTCGACATTAATAGCTGAATTGGACACGTTTTCCCCAGAAATAATGACAAGTTGTCGCCAAGCATTAGCAAATAGCCAATTAGATTTGGACTTTATTCGCTTAGATAAAGAAACATTTAAAGCGTGTCCCTCTGACTCTATTGATTATGCCGTTATGGAGCACACTGACAAAGCAGTTGTTGTACCCTTAAATGCCGGCTGGAATGATGTAGGTTCATGGTCTTCATTATGGGAGTGCTCTGAACAAAGTGATGACAATAACGTTGTGCACGGTGACACCATTATTAATGATGTGCAAAATTCTTATATCCATAGTGAACATCGATTAGTTTCTGTCTTAGGACTTGATCATATAGTCGTGGTAGAAACGGCTGATGCGGTAATGGTAGCAAACAAGAATAGTGTTCAGAATATTAAACAAATAGTGAACCAACTAATAGCGGAAGATCGCCCGGAAGCTGAAAATAATCGCCTGTGTTATCGCCCATGGGGATATTATGATTCCATCGATAGGGGAGAAGGATTTCAGGTAAAACGAATTACGGTAAATCCAGGTGCATCCTTATCATTGCAAATGCATCATCACCGTGCCGAGCATTGGGTCGTGGTAACTGGGACGGCAGAAGTTACACGAGGAGATGAAGTAATGTTACTTGCCGAAAATGAGTCAACCTTTATACCGCAAGGCACAAAACATCGATTACACAACCCGGGTCACATACCGCTGGAAATTATTGAAGTACAATCAGGGAGCTACCTAGGTGAAGATGATATTGTTCGTTTTGATGACAACTATCACCGCTGTTAATTAAGACCCGTTTTAATGAAAATCAATATTGATCAATTAATGATAGCCAGTGGTGTTCAATTTGGAACCAGTGGGGTAAGAGGCTTAGTAAAAGATATGACTGATAAGGTCTGCTTTGCTTATGTCACTGGGTTCTTACAATATTTGCAAGCCGAACAACTTATCACTACAGGTTCAAAAGTTGGGATCGCTGGAGATCTACGTTCTAGTTCACCTCAAATTATGAATGCAGCAGCAGCGGCATGCATTGAATTGGGATTTGAACCGGTGAATTATGGGTTTATTCCCTCACCTGCCATTGCGTTATTTGGTTTGCATCAAAAAATACCGACAATTATGGTCACTGGTAGTCATATTCCTGATGATCGTAATGGGATTAAATTCAATACTCCTGCTGGTGAATTATTAAAGCAAGATGAACAAGCAGTTAAGCTTCAACAAGTTGATATTTTAGAAAATCTATTTTCAGCAGAGGATAAACTGCTGCAATTAAGTTGTTTGCCAATAATTTGTAAAGAGGCAGAAGAACATTACATTCAACGATTTATAGATTTTTTGCCGGCGGATTGTTTGCAAGGTAAACATATTGGCTTGTACGAGCATTCCTCAGTGTCCAGAGATTGTCTTAAAACTATTCTGCAACAATTAGGTGCACAGGTAACATCATTAGGACGTTCTGAAAAGTTTGTTTCAGTGGATACCGAAGCAATTAGGCCGCAAGATATCAGCTTGGCTAAACAGTGGGCACAGCAACATAAATTTGATTGCATTATCTCAACAGATGGTGATGGTGATAGACCGCTGGTTAGTGACGAAAAAGGTAATTGGTTGCGAGGTGATATAGCGGGAGTACTGTGTGCTAATTATTTCAATGCAAATATTGTCGTGACACCGATAAGCAGCAATACTGTTGTTGATAAAATGGGCTTTTCAGAACAAGTGATAAGGACTAAAATCGGTTCCCCCTATGTTATTAATGCAATGCAACAAGCAAGTGAAAATAATACCAAAATAGTCGTTGGCTATGAAGCAAATGGCGGTTTTTTACAACAAACACTGATACAACAAAATGAAAAAATACTGTCGCCATTACCGACACGTGATGCGGTGATTGTGCCCTTGACGATATTATTGTTAGCCCAACAACGGAAAAGAACAATTTCTGAGTTACTTAATGACTTGCCACAACGATATACTTATAGTGACAGACTTAAAGACTTTCCAACGGAAGTAAGTCGACGGATTTTATCGACGATGATGACAGGAAATATAGAATCTGATTTAGCGACGTTTAAAAACCAATTTCCTGATTTAACTAAACCTATTTTAATCGATACCACAGATGGCATACGTATTACGCTAGAAAATAGTGAGATTGTGCATTTTCGGCCATCAGGAAACGCCCCAGAATTACGTTGTTATACTGAAGCGAATAATGAGGGTAGGGCTAAAGAATTAAATGAATTATGTCTGACTATTATGAAGGGATGGTGCTAAGACACGGCTTGAGTGTATGACTGGATTAAAGGTTCAATCACAGGCTCGACTTTGGTTTGCGACGAAGAATTTTAATCTCATCAACACTTAATAACTTCGGTTTTGAGATGCGTCTATCCTGATGTCTACGGTGAGTCATTCTAAGTAGAATGATTCTGTCTTTATCGACATGGCGCAAGGTTCTAATATCGCTATTATTAAGCAGCATTGGTCGAGAAAGTCGACGAATGGTTTCGCGCCTTTTAGATTGCCTGCGTTGGATTGGCCGAGTGAGTGGTTCTTCTTTATCAAAATCTTCTTTTTGAAGAGAGAACTTTTTAGTGATCATTTGTATTCGATTCCTTGAGTTTAGGCGCCTTAAAATAGTAATTACCCCAAACTCTACTAAGATATTCTACGTTAGTAAGCAATTTTTTCATACATTTGTCATTAATAATGAGTAAGTCTGCACAGTTTTAAAAGATCCAATAAAAAAGCCTTAGCATCATAAAATGCTAAGGCTTTGGTATTTTTGGCTCCTCAACCTGGACTCGAACCAGGGACCTGCGGATTAACAGTCCGAGGTTGAGCTGTTAAGTAATTGATATTAAAGTAATTATATGTGTCGTTCGTTGCGATATATACAGTACAATGCAGAACTGTTCACAACTGATCCACGCAAAACTCACGAATGATTATTCTCTACTGAAATGATACATATCACCATTATCCCATTCTAGGCCTGTGACTATTAATCACACCATTACAAGCCAGTCCTGGCAATGGTTACATCACAATTGTAGAATAGTCGATTACAGACGTTCATAGGGGTGTTGAACGATGATATTACGTGAAGAAAATGTTGAATTAGAATATGAACCTTACGAATACGATAAATGCATATTCTGTGAGAAGATTATTGAACAGGTTGGTGGTAAGAAAATAGTATCTAGTCATTTCATTAACATATTCAGATCAGATAAGTATCTTGGTGGTGGCAATCCAGAGTATCCATACCAATCCATCAAAATTGATGATGATCGATATTTGGTAGTGAAAGGGTTGAAATCGGTTTGGACAACGGATGCTATCGATAAAGCATTGTCGACTGTTAGAGCAGGATTAACACCATGGTTCTGTCAATACTGTGGTAATCGTACCTGTGGTTCCTGTGGAAGCCCTTCACAGTATTTGCATGGAGTTGATCTGTTGGATAGTGGTCACTGTGCAGTATTACCTGTTCCACCAGGTTGTATTAACCCTGAATGTGAGAAGCATATCGTTGGATAACAATAAAGGATGCATTGTCTGTGCCTGAAACTGGAAGGTAATGACTTTTATCCAAATGCTCTTATAGCTAGAGCACTATTAAGATGTTCATAAGCTGGTTATAATCAGTTTAACTATCTCGATGTTTAAGGATTCATCATGGCGGACAGAATAACCGAGCAAACACCATTTCAGATAAGAGATATTCTGACGGTTTCATGTTTAATAGGCGTGCTTTCAGGATGCCAGATGGTCGGTCCTGAATATACTCGCCCTGATGCTCCAGTTGCTGAACAGTGGTCAGAAACGGCAGAGAATGCTTCCTCTAGTGAGAGGTTCGATTATGAGAAGTGGTGGTCAGTCTTTAATGATGAGGTATTAAATTCACTGATAGACACAGCATACAAACAGAACCTTCCACTGCAAATTGCTGGTATTCGAATACTGGAAGCCAGAGCTAGGCTTGGTATAGCGGTTGGCAATACATATCCTCAACATCAACAAGCAAGGGCTGGGCTTTCACATGTGGGCCTCAGCGAGAATCAACCAAATTTCTCAGCTGCCGCAGACGATTCATTTCTTGATTTAAATGCTGGTTTTGATATTGGCTGGGAAATGGATATTTGGGGACGTTTTCAGCGTGGTATTGAAGCTGCTGATGCAGACATGTTGGTTACAATTGCTGATTATGATGATGTTATGGTGAGTCTGACAGCAGGTGTTGCATCTGCTTATACTCAGATCCGTACATTTGAGCAGCGCTTATTGATAGCTAAATCAAATGTTGAAATTCAACAAAATAGTTTAAAAATAGCTGATATACGTTTTGAAAATGGTGTGACAACTGAGCTGGATGTTCATCAGGCTCGTGCACTATTGTTAAATACTCAAGCATCTATTCCTGCCCTTGAAATAGGATTGCAACAATCTAAGCATGCATTGAGCACCTTGCTAGGCATGCCACCAGGGAGTATAGATAAAGTATTGGTAGAAGAAGGGACTATTCCTGCGGCTTTAGCAGAAGTAGCTGTTGGTATACCCGCTGAATTATTGCGACGAAGACCCGATGTAAGACGAGCAGAATTTCAGACTGCAGCTCAAAGTGCACGGATTGGTATTGCAGAAGCCGAATTGTATCCACACTTTAGCCTGACTGGATCGATTGGACTTCGAGGTAGTGATACCTTTGATAGTAATTTGGGAGACATATTTCAGGCAGATAGTCTTGAAACATTTGCCGGCCCAAGCTTATCGTGGAATATTCTTAACTATGGTCGGATAAAGAATAATGTACGGGTTCAAGATGCACGCTTACAGCAGTTAATCGTTGCCTATCAAAATACGGTACTAGAAGCATCAAGAGAAGTTGAAGATGCACTTGTTGGCTTCATCAGATCTCAAGAACAAGTAGTTCTTCTTCGTGAGAGTGTCGATGTTGCAAAAAAATCTGTTGATCTAGCGCTTGTACAGTATCGAGATGGTGCTGCAGATTATCAACGAGTATTAGACACGCAGAAAGTATTAGTAGGGCAACAAGATGTATTTACAGCCAGACAAGGTGATGTCGCAGTGAACCTTATTACACTCTATAAAGCATTGGGCGGCGGATGGCAGGTCGCAGGTAATAAAAACTTCATTGCTGAGGTCAACCAGAAGGAAATGAGTGAGCGTACTGACTGGGGCAAATTAATCACTGAAGACTTGTCAGATTCTAATGATGAAAACAATCGTAAAGCTGACTGGTAGGAAGGGGTAAAATATGCATGACCATCCAGTGTTAATTTTTACTGCGTTACTAATCTTCATTTATGGACTGTTCTCAAAGTTATCTGAACGTTCAGTTATATCTGGGCCAATGGTGTTTATGGCAATAGGCGTTCTGGTCAGCCCTATGGTTTTGGGTTTGTTTGCGTTACACATTGAAGCAGGTGCCGTTAAGTTGTTAGCTGAAATCACATTAGTGATTATTTTATTTGTTGATGCAACTCAAATTAAACTAAGTGAAATAAGACAATCGAAAACAAAAACAGCGGCTAGATTATTAGGGATTGGCCTACCACTAACAATGCTGCTAGGGATCTTGTTTGCAATTCCTCTTTTCGACTCACTGAGTCTATGGGCTATTGCACTAATGGCTCTCATATTGTCACCAACTGATGCGGCTCTTGGACAGGCTGTAATTAAAAGTCCTCAAGTACCAGAAAATATCCGACGCTCAATTAGTATCGAAAGTGGGCTAAATGATGGAATCGCATTGCCCCCAATATTTATGTGTATCGCTTTTTTAGCAGTAGCTCAAGGTGCAAATCAACACATGGATAGTGGTTGGGGTATTTTCATGCTTGAACAATTAACCATTGGACCAATAGTAGGGATTTTAGTCGGATTGCTGGGTGGCAGAGCTATTGAGTTCTTCTCAAGTATTGATTGGATGGACCCTCTATTCCACAGACTTGCTGTAGTTGCATTAGCCATTTTAGCTTTTGTTTTTGCCGAGCTTTTGCATGGAAATGGTTTTATAGCAGCATTTTGTGGTGGTTTATTTCTCGGTGTTAGGTCTGAGAATATCCGTGAAACGATGCAAGAATTTGGAGAGGCGGAAGGCTTACAACTGTCTTTGTTTGTGTTTTTAATCTTCGGTATGACAGCAATCCCAGTTGCTTCTGAAATATGGTCCTTGAACCACCTGCTCTATGCTTTATTGAGTTTAACTATTATTAGGATGATACCGGTTTTTATTTCCTTAACAGGAACAGGCTTTGATTTGAAAACCAAACTGTTTATTGGTTGGTTCGGCCCTAGAGGTATTGCCTCAGTATTGTATTTACTAATTGTCATGGATGAATTGGGTGTGGCAGGCAATGAAACGATTATGTCAGTTATCGTTTTGACTATAACATTGAGTGTGATTCTACATGGTATAACGGCAGTGCCATTTACGAAATTGTTAGCGAAAAACAGTTAATAACTAATTTTTCTTTTTTGCCTGTTCTGACATATGGGCACCAACAAGACTAGCAACCAGAATTGCTATGTAAAACTGACCGCAGATAGCTTCAAGATAGACCAGAGAGCGTGCAACCTCATTTACGGGACTGATGTCGCCATAGCCTAATGTAGTGAGAGTAACAAAGCTAAAATAAATGTATTCCCATATTGCTTGATAGCCAGAATGTATTAAGACTCCGTTGAAAGCATTCACTGTTAGTAAATCGATGAACAAATATAATAAAGCCCAAATAATACCGAGTAACAGATAAATACAAACAGAACCGACAAGTTTGTTAGTTGTTATTCGACCACTAAAAAGGATCTGTCGCATTGCTATAACAGCTGACAATATACAAAATATTAGCACTATGCATAAACTTAACAGCTGAATATTTGTTGATTGAATAAAAAAGTTGATAGCGGATAGAACAACACCAGATATGGCAAGGCTGAGACCTGCAGAAAACCATCTTTTATTTCCCTGTAAGCTCCAGACACCAATGACCATAATGGACATAAAGGTAAGTTGAATGCCCAGACCCGTATTATCAGGAAAGTGTTTGCTAAAGGTAGGGGCAAGCACAAGCAACATCAGCAAGCCAATTAGCATATAGATAAAATTACCTTGCTGAATACGCTCGGCAGTATTTGGCATTATTAGACTACTTTCTCTCTGACTTACTTAACGATTACATTAATGAAAAGGGAAGATATAATTCATCCATGCTGACATTCTGAGCAAGATTTTCCGCATTATTGCTACGTGATGAAAGTGTTCAGAATAGACAGCTGTTTGGGCATAAGCACCACCAGGAATTGTATTAATATATTGCTGATAGTCAGGGTCAGTGATTTTGATTAATACGGGTACACGGCCTGGTCTTGTTGAACGCGTGAAGTTAAACAGATCTCCGGATGCTTGCACCTGACCTTCTTGCATTACCGGCCAAACTTGATCAATTTCACCAGAAAATACTTGGCCAGGAACGCCATCAAAAGCGACCTCTGCTTCATTCCCCACCTCTAGTCGCAATAAACTATTTTGTCTAAACCATGCTACATAATAATGAGATTCATTATGTACAAAAATCATGACAGGTCTAAGTGGTAAAGAAGCAGCTCTCATACCCGGACGTAGTGTGTTTTGAATGACATACCCATCTGTTGGCGCACGTATTATAGTTTGGTCTAAATCAAACTGTGCTTTTGCTAATTCAGCGCGCACTCTGGCTACAAGTGTATTTTCACCACCCACTTCGGCATCAATTTCAACTTTAGCCTGTGTTCGTTTCGCTTGAGCCTCCTTGACTGCCGCTTGCCATTTGCTAAGTTCCTTTAACCAGCGATCAAGTTCACGTTGAGTACCTGCTTTCTGTTCAACTAGTCGCTTGTTACGATTAACTTCTAATTGTGCCCGATCACGCTCAGCAACCATTTTGGATACAGATGCAGTAGCAGCATCTAAGCTAGCTTTTAGTTTGGGAACAGAAGATTGCATCGCATCAGCTAATGAGGCTTCTTTCTGAGCCACTTTTGCTTCAAAAGGTGTAGGATCTAGTTTGAATAAAACATCCCCTTTTGTTACTTGGGTATTACCTTGAACGGGTACTTCAATCACCGTTCCTGTAACAGCTGGAACTATCGGTGTGGTGACAAAATATACACGACTTACTTCAGAGTAAGGGTGGTTATAGTTCATTGTGAAGATCAGAGCACCGATAAGAATCACGCCACCGAGTACGGCGGTTGGGACTGACCATTTATTAAGAGGAATTTTAAATACTTTGAAAATAGTGATACAAAACGCGGCATAAGTAAGAATAAGTAGTAAATCCATTATTTATTCTCCACTTCATCATCATTCAATTCGGGCTCAATTAATGACTCTGACTCTTGAACATCTTCTAAAGGATTCATTATTGCTGTTTCAGCCTCTACTTGAACTTTAGCTTCAGCAGCTGATTGTTCAAAAGTATCGAGGCGAGTTGTTAGAGTTGCCAATTTATTTTCTAGTTCAGACAAAGGATTTTCTTCACCTGGTTCATTTGAAAAGCCCCAGCCACGATCTTCACGATATAGTGTTGACCAAATCCAGATAAAGGGCCATAAAATATGAAGGGTTAATAAGCTGACCCAGCCAGCAACATGAATGGCATCAAGGTGAGGGTGATTGCGATGTTTCGCTATTTCGTATGGTATATCGTGAATAACTATGATGCCGTAAAATACAGTGATAAAACTGAAGCACAAAATTCCTAACGCTATATTTTCTAACATGTGAACGCTCCATGGGCTCGTATAATTGTGAGACTACCTTAATATACATTAACAAACTATTAATATGATATAAATAGCTACATTGATAAATATAATGACAGATT
>JAUXFA010000192.1 GCA_030620285.1 Piscirickettsiaceae bacterium | reverse complement strand
TTTCGCCACATGCATTGCTTGCTGATCATCTACAAAACTGTAGCAAGTATTGCTAAATATTGGCTGTTGCTCTGGTTGTTGATCCGCTAATAATGATGCAATAGCTGCAGCACAGATTTTTGCTTGTTGGTTGGCCATATGACCAGATTTAGGTAGTTTTGCATGGACTGCATCACCAATGACGTGGATATTTTCCTTAGCTGTTGATTCATAGGTTAAGAAATCAACCAAACACCACCGATTATCAACATTAATAACCCCTGCCATTTCAGCCACTTTACCGGCTTTTTGAGGCGGAATCACATTTAAGACATCGGCTGAATAACTATCAAACTCAGTATCAACAGTCAGCTTGTCCACATCAATGGACTCAATAGTGCTGCTTGGAATATATTCAATCAGATCTGAATAGTATTCAGTCCAAGCTGCTTTAAATAAGGCTTTTTTAGATGCAACATCACCATTAGCATCTAAAATTAATAACTTGCCTGTTGGATTGTTATGTTTCAAATAGAATGCCACTTGGCAAGCTCGCTCATAAGGGCCAGGAGGACATCTAAAAGGTGTTGCTGGCACGGTCATCACCATAGTGCCACCTTGCTTCATACTGTGTAATTGCTGCTTTAATAATTCGGTTTGAGGGCCGGCTTTCCACGCATGAGGGACCTTTTGCTGGGCTTCATAACTCGCTAGCATTGGCAGATCGTCATAAATCACATCAATGCCCGGGGCGATTATTAATCGTTGATAACTGATTTCAACATCATCGTGTAACTTAACAAATTGTTTTTCGGTATCAATTGCAACAACTTCTGCTTGTACTGTTTTCACATTGTATTTGCTGGCAAGAGTATCGTAATCATGAGTCAGTTGGTCAAGAGTACGGCTACCGCCCAGCACTAAATTACTTTGTGGACAGGATACAAACTGGGCATTACGTTCAATCATAATAACTTCAGTATCAGGTGACCACATACTGAGATATTTGGCCGCTGTCGCACCTGAAAAACCACCACCGATAATCACCACTCGTTGGTGTAATGTTGATTTTGATGCACAAGCTGTTAAAGAAACTGCCGGTAGCATTGCGACAGAACCAGCTGTAATAGCCGTTTTAATAAAACTTCTACGCTTTAAAGCCATAACACTTTCTCCTGAAAATCAGTTATGAAACATGTTCACCTTGAGCCTGTAAATCAGCATGATAGGACGATCTCACCATTGGGCCACTGGCGACATGTTCAAATCCCATTTGTTTGCCAATTTCTGCCAACTGATCAAACTCAGCTGGCGTGACAAAACGCTCTACCGCCAGATGATGACGACTTGGTTGTAAATACTGACCTAAGGTTAACATACGACAACCGTGATCACGCAAATCTTGCATTACCTGCTGTACTTCTTCTAATGTTTCACCTAAACCTAACATCAAACCAGATTTGGTCGGTACAGTAGGATGTATCTCTTGGAAGTTTTTAATCAAATTTAACGACCATTGATAATCAGAACCAGGCCGAACGGCTTTATATAAACGAGGAATGCTTTCCAAATTATGATTGAAGATATCCGGTGGATTGTTCATTAACTCGGCTAAAGCAGTATCCATACGGCCACGAAAATCAGGAACTAAAACTTCAATTCTGGTATCAGGTGATTGTTTGCGGATTTCATCTATACATCGAGTGAAGTGAGCTGCACCGCCATCACGCAAATCATCACGATCAACTGATGTCACCACCACATGTTTTAAATTCATCGCTGCAATGGTTTTTGCTAAATGTTGTGGTTCATTTTCATCTAAGGGATCTGGCCGACCATGTGCCACATCACAAAACGGACAACGGCGAGTACAGATATTACCCATAATCAAAAATGAAGCCGTACCATGGGTAAAACATTCACCTAAATTTGGACAAGCAGCTTCTTCGCAAATGGAATGTAAATTATGTTCACGTAATAATTTTTTTAAGTGCATAACTTCAGGCGTACTTGGTGCCTTTGCACGGATCCATTTCGGTTTGCGTTTCGGCTCACTGGGTTCTATCTTAATGGGAATACGGGATACTTTTGATTCGCCTTTAAGCGCTTTAATATCGCGTTTTACAGGTACTGATTCTGTCATTATTTACCTTGCTGCATCTGACCATTAAGTGGCAACACAATTTTTTGTTTTGCTTGTTCTATTGTCATATCATAGCCCAAACTTTTTAAATCGATTACTTCCATCCCTTTATAACCACAGGGGTTAATGGAAGAAAAAGGCGTTAAATCCATATCTACATTTAAACTAAGACCATGATAACAAGCACCCTGTTTTACTCTTAATCCTAATGCGGCTATCTTTCGATCATCGACATAAACACCAGGAGCATCACTGCGAGCCTGTGCTTTGATACCGATCTCATCTAATAATGTAATCACACTATTTTCTAGCCGCGACACCATCTCACGAATACCTATCCCCAAACGTTTTAAATCAAATAAGGTATAGGCGACTAATTGACCGGGGCCATGATAGGTGACTTGGCCGCCTCGATCTGTCTGAACAACTGGGATTGTACCTGCTGAAAACACATGTTCCTCTTTGCCATTTGTGCCTTGAGTAAAGACAGGATAATGTTCCAACAACCATAATTGGTCTTCGGTACTATTATCTCTATCGGCGGTAAAATCTTGCATTAACTGATACGTTGACTGATATTCCACCAAGCCTAAATCTTTAACGATCACAGTAGATTATTACAACACGTATTTGACGGCTTCATGGCCACTAAGTTGTCGATAAATTGCATCAAGCTGCGCTTTACTGGTGGCTTGAATATTGACTGTTACCGACGTAAATTTGCCACCCGAGCTCTGCTTAGTAGTCACTGCACCTTCGGTGAGATCTTCAACATGTTGCCGAACAATAGCAACAACAATGGCATCAAATTCATCACTTGATTCACCCATTGCTTTAATACCAAAATCACAGGGGAATTCAAGCAGAGTTTCGTTTTCAGGTTCACTCATGCTGTGCACTGTTCTTTATATTGCTGGTAAAGTGCATCTATTTGTTGCCAGACAGGTCCAGGTACGCCTTGCCCGACGGCTTCACCATCTAGGCTTGTAATGGGTAATATCTCTTTAGTTGAGCTACTTACCCATACTTCATCAGCCTGTTTTAATTGACTCTCGGTTACCGCTTGTTCAATAAATGGAATGCCATCACTAGCCGCCAGCTCCAATACCACTTCACGAGTAATGCCTGGCAATACTTTTTCATCTTTCGGTGCGGTATAGATGGTGCCCTCCATAATCACATAGGCGTTACTTGCCGCGCCTTCAGTCAAATAACCATCACGAATTAATAATGCTTCTTGAGCACCCGCATCTTGTGCTTGTTGTTTTAACAAGCTATTTGGCAATAAGGTGATGGCTTTGATATTACAATTTTGCCAACGAATATCGGGGACAGTAATCGCTGCTATACCTTGTTTTTTATATTTTTCTGGTACCGCTTGCAGAGGGTTACTCATGGCAAATGCCGTCGGTGTTACGCCTTCGGGAAATACATGGTCACGTGGTGCCACACCTCTAGTCACTTGCAAATACAGTGATTGATCGCCGCCACCATTTCGCTCAACTAATTGTTCGATCAGGGATTGCCAGTCCGTGGTTGAGTGTGGGTTTTTCATTCTAACGCCATCTAGACTCGACTGTAGTCGTTCTAAATGACCTATTAATTGAAAACAATGACCCGCATAAACAGGGGTCACTTCATAGACACCATCACCCAATAA
>JAUXFA010000092.1 GCA_030620285.1 Piscirickettsiaceae bacterium | reverse complement strand
CGGCACAGTAGAAACCCCCGCTTTTATGCCTGTCGGCACATATGGTTCAGTTAAAGCAATGACGCCAGAAGAGGTGACAGCAACAGGAGCAGAGATCATTCTAGGAAATACCTTCCATCTTATGTTGCGCCCAGGAACGGAGATCATCAGTGACCATGGTGATTTGCATGATTTTATGCAGTGGCAAGGACCTATCCTTACCGATTCAGGTGGTTTCCAAGTGTTTAGTTTGGGTGAGTTACGAAAAATCACTGAACAAGGAGTGCATTTTCAATCACCAATAGATGGTAGTAAGGTCTTTTTAGGACCAGAAGAGTCAATGGCAGTTCAGCGTGAATTGGGCAGTGATATTGTAATGATTTTTGATGAATGCACACCTTATCCAGCAGATGAAGAGACGGCTGAGAAATCGATGCAATTATCCTTGCGTTGGGCAAAGCGAAGTAAAGATGCACATGGCGATAATTCCTCGGCCTTATTTGGTATTATTCAAGGTGGAATGCATGAACATTTGCGCGATATTTCATTACAAGGTTTAACTGAGATAGGTTTTGATGGTTATGCTATTGGTGGTTTGTCAGTAGGTGAACCAAAGGAAGATATGCTGCGAATTCTCGAACATTTGTCGACGAGTATGCCAGTAGATAAACCACGTTATTTAATGGGGGTGGGTAAGCCAGAAGATCTGGTTGAAGCAGTCACGCGTGGTATTGATATGTTTGATTGCGTGATGCCGACTAGGAATGCGCGTAATGGCCACCTATTTGTTCATCATGGGGTGGTTAAATTACGAAACAGTCGATATAAAAAAGATACTGGGCCTTTAGACCCACTTTGTGATTGTTACACCTGTCAGAATTACAGTCTTTCTTATTTACATCATTTAGACAAGATAGGTGAAATGCTAGGGCCGCGCTTGAATACCATTCATAACCTACATTATTATCAGACCTTAATGACGGGTTTACGTGATGCTATTTCAGCTGGAACATTAGCTGAATTTAGCCGTGATTTCTACGCTTTGCGGGCAAATAATTAGTATCACGGGTATAATCGCTTTCTTTTTATTACTTAGAGTGACGAATCATGATTGATTTTTTAATCTCCCCAGCTTTTGCCGGTGCAGCGGCTGGTCAACCATCATCTCCCGGTTTGATGGATTTTGCTTTTCCTATTGTTTTATTAGTGCTTTTTTACTTTATGTTGATTCGCCCTCAATCTAAGCGTGCAAAGCAACACCGTGAAATGCAAACAGCACTTACGAAAGGCGATGAAGTGGTCACTGATGGTGGTTTAATGGGCAAGATTATAAATATTAATGACAATGCTATTACTGTTCAAATAGCAGAAAACGTTGATGTTAAAGTTCGCCGTGAATCAATTAATTCAGTGCTACCAAAAGGTACGATAAAAAAACTATGAGACTTTAGCTCTCGATACCTCATTTTTCGAGCAAATGCCTCAAATTAAGGAAGTCATCTTTTAGGATGTTTAACAAATGAATCATTATCCCTTGTGGAAAAATATATTGATAGGCGCTGTGATTGCGATAGGCCTCTTATTTGCGTTGCCTAATTTATTTGATGATGATCCGGCAGTGCAGGTGTCAGCAAATCGAAGTGGCAAAATCGATCTTGCATTGATGAGCACAGTAGAAGCAGCGCTTAAGGCTGAATCAATTAATTATAGTCGAGCCGAGTTGGTAGATGAACGCCTAATGGTGCGATTTGCCGATGCAGATCTGCAACTTAGAGCCAAAGACATTATCGATAATGCGATTGAGGATGACTATATTGTTGCGTTGAATTTGGCACCAACAACACCAGCTTGGTTAGCGGCATTTGGTGCCGAGCCAATGAACTTAGGTTTGGACCTTCGTGGTGGTGTGCATTTCCTGATGGAAGTGGACATGGATGCGGCGGTTAAAAAGTCACTGAGTGGTTATGCCAGTGAGTTTCGTACTTTATTGCGTGATGAAAAAATTCGTTATAAAAAAATTCAAAGTGAATCAAAAAAGGTCACAGTGGGTTTTCGCAGTGAAGAGCACCGCGACTTAGCAGAAGAAAAGATGTCAGATGCTTATCCTCAACTTGATGTACACATTGTTGAAGACAGTGTGACACCATCTCTTATTCTTAAATTGACCGAAGTTGCGATCCGCGAAACGAAATCCTTAGCACTACAGCAGAATATTATTACCCTGCGAAATCGTATTAATGAGTTGGGTGTGGCAGAACCAACAGTTCAGCAGCAAGGTGATAACCGCATTGTGGTGCAATTGCCGGGAGTACAAGATACCGCTCAAGCGAAAAAAATTCTGGGCGCTACGGCAACATTAGAATTTCGACTAGTCGATTTTGAACATGATGTGCAAGATGCCGTTGATGGTCGTGTGCCAGCCAATTCAAAATTGTATTATCACCGAGATGGCCGACCATTCCTATTAAATAAACGAGTGATGCTAACAGGCGAACATATTATTAATGCCGCCTCGACATTAGATCAAAATGGTTCACCATCGGTATCGATTACCTTAGATGGTAAAGGTGCGCGCGCATTTAGTAATGCGACTCGTGACAATATCGGTAATCCGATGGCAGTAGTGTTTATTGAATCTAAATCAGAAACGCGTGAAATTGATGGTGAAATGGTTAAAGTCCGCCGCCAGTTGCCAGAAGTGATTAATGTTGCCACCATCCGAGATCAATTAAGTAAGCGATTCCAAATTACCGGATTGGATTCAACATCGGAAGCGCGTGACTTAGCATTATTATTACGTGCTGGTGCTTTAGCTGCCCCTATTGAAATTGTTGAAGAACGGACGGTCGGTCCAAGTCTTGGTCAGGATAATATTGATCAAGGTTTTGCTTCAGTGATGATTGGTTTTGTATTTGTCCTTATCTTTATGGTGATTTGGTATCGCGTATTTGGTGCAGTGGCGAATTTAGCCTTGGCGGCAAACTTGGTCTTAATTGTGGCATTGCTCTCAATGTTACAAGCGACACTCACCTTGCCGGGTATTGCAGGCATTGTATTAACTGTCGGTATGGCAGTTGATGCGAATGTACTTATTTTTGAGCGGATCCGTGAGGAATTACGAATTGGGAATAGCCCTCAATCGAGCATTAATGCGGGTTATGCCAAGGCATTTTCAACGATTGCGGATGCCAATATTACTACTCTGATTGCGGCTATTGTATTGTTTGGATTTGGTACAGGGGCGATTAAGGGTTTTGCGGTGACATTATCATTCGGGATTTTGACATCAATGTTCACCGCAATTATGGGTACACGAGCAGTCATCAATTTGATTTATGGACGTAAAAATCGTCCGACCTTGTCAATTTAAGGTAAGCATTATGCAATTTTTGAAAGAACAAACAAACTTCAACTTTATGGGAAAACGTAAAATAGCGGCGTTATTCTCAGCGCTATTAATTGTGACATCAATTGTATCTCTGGTGACACAAGGTCTTAATTTTGGAATCGACTTTACTGGCGGTACCATGATTGAAGTTGCTTATCAGGAAGAAGCGGATTTGAGTAAGATTCGTAGCACCTTAGAGCAAGGAAACTTCAAAGATGCCGTTGTTCAGAACTTTGGTTCTATATATGAAGTATTGATTCGTTTGCCGATTATTGAATCGGAGAATATGGCTGAATTGAGCAATGATGTGGTGATGGCTTTACAAGCAGAACATACCTCTACTATTGATGTTCGTCGAGTGGAATTTGTTGGTCCACAAGTTGGTGAGGAGCTGACAGAGCAAGGTGGTTTAGCAATGTTATATGCCTTGATCGGCATATTGATCTATGTGTCATTGCGATTTGAATACCGCTTTGCGATTGGTTCAGTCGTTGCCTTGATTCATGATGTATTGATAACGCTAGGTATCTTTTCCCTTTTCCGGATGGACTTTGATTTAACGGTATTGGCGGCGATATTAGCAATAATAGGCTATTCGCTTAACGACACGATTGTAGTGTTTGACCGTATCCGTGAAACCTTTTTGAAGTTACGAAAAGGCAGTCCGGAAGAAATTATCAACCGTGCTTTGAATGATACATTGAGCAGAACATTAATGACATCGATGACAACATTATTGGTTGTTGTTTCATTATTTGTATTTGGTGGCGAAGTCATTCATGCTTTCTCAATCGCATTAATACTTGGAATTATTGTGGGTACCTACTCATCGATTTATATTGCCAGTAATACTGTGTTGGCGATGGGCGTGAGTAAAGCTGATTTATTGCCGCCCGAAAAAGAAGAGGGTGCCGAGGTTAATGAAGATGGTAGTCAAGTGTAGCCAAACGCTTATATTCTGTTAAAAAAAGCCCGATTGATTCGGGCTTTTTTATGTTAGTGGACTTGCCTATCTTGAAATGCCAGTGACTTGTGGCTTGTTAGATGTTTGTTCTCTGACATAGCATGTGTTTGTGCTTTTCTTATAGGATGAACTTGGGCTCTTTGTTTAACCGCGGGCTGTTGTTTTTCAGATTCAACTGATTCGACACTGATAATGCGCAGATCAGAATAATTGCTTTGAAAACTCACAAAGGTGGCGAATTCTTCTAACCCTTGCATGATATTTCTAAGGTCCAATTCCTGTGCTTTTTTATTTAACTGTTCCATAAGTACCTCAATATTGTTACTCAGTCTTATCGGCAATCAATATGATTTCTTGAGCGAGTAAAACCCTATTTTTTGAGATAGCAAGAATTGTAGAAGCTTAAGTCTATGTTGAGACTAATAATTTAGGTATTCTGAACTTTGTACATAGTCTAACGTCTTATAATTGACAGCCATCTTGTTTGATTAAAGGATTTTTCGGTGTTATTTAGGAAAAAATCCTGATTATCTATTTGAGAAAACGATGTATTATGGCTGTGATAATGAATTTTTACGCTAATGTTTCAGTGGGGAAAGTAATGCAAAGAGCAATAAAAGGGTGGCTAGTTTTACTGTGTTTAGTGATGCAGCCTGCATTGGCAGACGTAATTGATGTTCGTCTACATTATGTCGGGCCGACGGAAGGCAGTGCTTGGTTAGGGATGCAGCAAGGGCTTGATGAGGCCAATATACAAGGTGAGTTCCTAGGACAGAAATATAGTTTAGTGCCGGTTACGATTGATGAATTATTTCAATTAGATTCAGTCACCGCTGTCTTATTAGCCGCAGATGCCAAACAAATACAAGACGTTGCTCGGTCAGAAAAATTTGCCAATGTGCCGGTATTTAATATTAGTTCAGATGATGATGTTTTACGCTCAGCTTGTTTAGCCAATGTATTGAATATCTCTGCGAGTCAAAAAATGAAGCAAGATGCACTTGCTCAGTGGCTAGCAAAAAATCCGGAATCCACAGCAATCGTTCAAGGTTGGCATAAAGATTTTAAAAAATTTGCAGCAAGCCAGCTAAATATTCGTTTTACAAAAGCATATGGCGAGATAATGGATGATGATTCATGGGCGGGTTGGGCGACAGTAAAATTGTTATCAGATACGGTAGCGCGAACGCAAAGTATTGATGCTGCAGTTATATTGAATTATTTGAAAAATGATATTGCCTTTGATGGTCAAAAAGGAGCAGGTGCTACTTTTCGCGAAACTGGACAGTTACGCCAGCTAGTGTTGATTGTTGAAGATAATAAAATTGCTGCCGAAGCACCATTGCGTGGTGTGAAAGGTGGTCTTGATAGTCTTGGACAACAGAATTGTAAGTAAGGAAT
>JAUXFA010000033.1 GCA_030620285.1 Piscirickettsiaceae bacterium | reverse complement strand
TCTTAAGTATTTATTACCTAAAGCCTTAAAAGATAATGGCTTAAAAGATCAGCAAATTAGTGTTGAAGATAGTGCGGTATTAGATATTATTCGTCGCTATACCCGTGAAGCAGGTGTTCGTAGCTTGCAGCGAGAAATTTCTAAGATTTGTCGCAAAGTGGTTAAACAAATACTAAAAGATAAACCCACCAATAAAATTGTGGTGTCGGAAGATAATCTTGAAGACTATTTAGGGGTTTATCATTATCAATATGGTGTCGCAGAAGAAACTGACCAAGTTGGCCAAGTAACTGGGCTAGCATGGACTGAGGTTGGTGGTGAATTATTGACGATTGAAGCAGCAGTGATGCCAGGAAAAGGTAAAGCAACCTATACCGGAAAACTGGGTGATGTGATGCAGGAGTCCATCCAAGCTGCAACAACGGTTGTTCGTTCACGTTCGCAGGAGTGGGGGATTGCAACTGATTTCTTGCAAAAACACGATGTCCATATTCATGTGCCAGAAGGGGCAACCCCTAAAGATGGGCCAAGTGCTGGTGTTGGTATGTGTACCGCCCTCGTATCTGCGATCACCCATATTCCGGTAAAAGCCAATGTGGCGATGACCGGTGAAATCACATTACGCGGTGAAGTATTAGCGATTGGCGGTCTTAAAGAGAAACTTTTGGCTGCATTGCGAGGTAATATTGACACGGTATTGATTCCGAAAGACAACGTAAAAGATCTAAAAGAAATACCTGATAATATTAAACAAGGTCTAAAGATCTTGCCGGTGCAATGGATATCAGATGTATTGGAAGTTGCGCTACAAACGCAACCTAAACCAAAATCACCAGGTGATGAAAAAGTGATGGCAAATGATAAAACCAGTTATCATGAGGCAAGCTCAGAAAACAGGCATTAGCAATGGAAGATAATACAATGACTGACATTTTGAAGCAGCGATTAATTGGTTCATTATTGCTGTTATTGGTGATCGGCGGCGCGGCTATTTTTCTTATTGATCAGACTGATAACGATGATAACAAAACCATTACAATAGAAAAGTCTGATTTTACATCTTCAATTGAGCCGATGCCAATGGAGTTCGTGGAAGGGGACCAAGAAATATTACTTGATCCTCATCAGTTAGAACAACAGACTGATATGATTGGTGAAATGGCAGCTATACCTGTTCCAGAGAAGGAAGTAGTTGAGCCTGTGGTTGCTCCAAATCCTGTTGTAGTAGAAAAAAGTAGTTCGGTAGAAAAACCAGCAGCAGTGACTGATAGTTCAAAGCCATCATGGATTATTCAATTAGGTAGCTTTTCGGTACAGGCTAATGCACAAGCATTACATGACAAAGCATCTAAGTTAGGTTTGAAATCAAGAGTTGAAAAAAATGGTGCTAATTATCGGGTTCGTATTGGGCCTGAATATGATAAAGAGCTTGTGGGTAATATGGCCAAAAAGATATCGAAACAGTTGGCAATCAAGCCGCAGATATTAGCGCAATAAACTGATATTAAACGATAATAGACTTTTTACGCATATTTTTGATGTCAAAAGAGGGCTGATAATAGTTTCAAAAGGTGTATTTAGAGTCTCGCAAAAGACTTGGTGTTTCACCGTTTTGCCATAGCGGGTCGAAAGTAGATATAGCTTATCAGCATAGATGAGATTTTGATCGCTAAAAAATATATGTGGTGATGGCAATCATTCTGGTAAAATTCACTTTTCTCAAACGAATAAATGGCTGGCTTGATAATGTTTTGGGTTGATTATGTAATCATCGGCATCGTACTGCTATCGGCAGGAATTAGTATTATTCGCGGCTTTATCAAGGAAGTGCTTTCTCTTGTTAGTTGGATTTTATCATTTTGGGTCGCTCTCACTTTTTCGCCTTATTTATCAACCCTGTTAAATCCTTATATTGAAACAGCTTCTATTCGATTATTTGCTGCTTTTTTTGCACTGTTTATTGTGACTTTAATATTAAGTGCATTGGTGAATCATCTTATTTCCACACTGGTTGAAAAAACAGGCTTGTCCGGAACCGATAGAGCGCTTGGCGTATTGTTTGGCATATTACGTGGTGCGGCTATTGTGACATTGTTAGTACTGATAGCGGGAGCGACACCAATGCCAAGTGATAGTTGGTGGCAAAATTCATTATTAATTGAGCATTTTGAAAAACTCGCTATTTGGGTTCGTGATTTCTTACCTGCAGATCTTGCAGAATATATTCATTTTAGTTAGCTGATAATAGGGTAGATTTATGTGTGGAATTATTGGCATTATCGGGTCATCAGAAGTTAACCAATCGATTTATGATGGTTTGACTGTATTGCAACACCGCGGTCAAGATGCGGCGGGGATTGTCACCTGTGATGACAGGGGACAGTTCTTTTTACGTAAAGCCAACGGTTTAGTAAAAGATGTATTTCATACGCGCCATATGTTGCGTTTGAAAGGCAACATGGGTATTGGCCATATTCGTTATCCTACTGCGGGCTGTTCTACTTCAGCAGAAGCCCAACCATTTTATGTCAATTCACCTTTTGGTATAGCGCTCGCTCATAATGGCAATTTGACCAATACTAAAGTATTAAAAGAAGAATTATTCCAAAGTGACCGCCGCCATTTAAATACCGATTCAGATTCAGAAGTCTTGCTTAATATATTTGCTCATGAATTACAAAAAAGTGGTCAGTTAAAACCTCAACCGAAAGATATCTTTAAAGCAGTGTCTGCACTGCATCGTCGTTGTAAAGGTGCTTATGCTGTCGTTGTCATGATTGCTGGAGTTGGAATATTGGCATTTCGTGATCCCTATGGGATCCGTCCGGTTGTTATCGGTCAGCGTGATAATGGCAAGGGTAAAGATTATATTGTTGCTTCGGAAAGTGTTGCCATTGATTCAAATGGGTTTGAACTCATTCGCGATATTGATGCTGGTGAATGTGTCTTTATTGATATATCAGGCAACTTACATGCACAACAATGTGCTGAAGCACCGGTGACATCACCCTGTATTTTTGAATATGTTTATTTTGCCCGGCCAGACTCGATTATTGATGGTATTTCAGTGCATAAAAGTCGTCTGCGGATGGGGACTAAATTAGCGCGTAAGATTGAACGTGAGTTTCCTGATCATGATATTGATGTAGTGATCCCTATTCCCGATACCAGTCGGAGTGCCGCGCTACAATTATCTTATGATTTAGGGGTGCCCTACCAAGAAGGTTTTATTAAAAATCGATATATTGGTCGTACGTTTATTATGCCTGGGCAGACAGAACGGAAGAAATCAGTACGTCAAAAATTAAATGCAATTGATTTGGAATTTCAAGGTAAAAATGTACTGTTGGTAGATGATTCAATCGTTCGTGGCACCACCTCGCAACAAATTGTTCAAATGGCTCGTGATGCCGGTGCTAACAAAGTGTATTTTGCTTCGGCAGCACCGCCAGTGCGTTATCCTAATGTTTATGGTATTGATATGCCTTCTCCCCATGAATTTGTTGCACACGGTCGTAATATCGCCCAAATTTCACAAGAATTGGGCGCAGATTGGTTAATATATCAAGACTTAGATGACTTGGTTGATGCCGTTAAATATAACGATAATGTCCAAGATTTTGATACATCTTGTTTTGATGGTAATTATATTACCGGTGATGTTGATGAGTCTTATCTTTATTACATCGATGCGTTACGTAATGATACATCCAAGTCTGATGCTGAAAATGATAATGAAGTCATGGGTTTACACAATAATGCGTAAGGTGTTATTACAGCCTGATAAGTGATTGCACATTTTTTTTGAACTGCTGTTTTTTATGATTGCGGCTGTTTTTAAGGCTGAAATAAATAGCGAACAATTAAAATAAGAGTAAGGCCGTAAGCACTTCGTTTAATTGTGGTGTTGAATTTTGCTGTTTTACAGCTTTTCTTATATAATTCCGTCGATTATGCATCAGAAATTACCAAAAGAGATTGACCCGTTTCGCTTAGCTCAAAATGGTTTAACGTTAGAAGGCCAACTTCCTATAGCGGAGATGGTACGGCTAAGCAAATCGCTTCAGAGTGATGAAGGCTGGGTTAATGTAAGGCTTGGATTTGATGTAGATGAAGTTGGTACACCCTATATGCGTGGTGAGTTCAATACCTCGGTGTCTGTTATCTGTGAACGATGCATGAATTCGATGATTTTGGAGATGACTGTAGACTGTTTGTTAGCAATGGTAAGCAGTGAACGAAAGGTTGAGGGTTTGGCGGAGCAATATGATCCTTGGATTATTGAGAATAATGATCCGGTATTGTTAAGCGCCGTAATTGAAGATGAACTTATTTTATCATTACCATTGGTGCCACGGCATACTGAGGCATGTTTGCCTGAAGAAGCTTGGTCGGTTGGTGATGAACAAGTTGAATTAAAAGATAGTGATAAAGCTGCGTCGCCATTTGCAGTATTATCAGCGTTAAAAATTAAACAATAAGCTCGAAAGTTTATTGACAGTAATATTTTTGTTAGGAGTAACACATGGCTGTTCAAAAAAGTAAAAAAAGTACATCACGTCGCGGTATGCGTCGTTCGCATGATGCATTAACTGGAGAAACATTATCTGTAGATTCAACATCAGGCGAATTACACCTTCGTCACCATGTGACTGCTGATGGTTATTACCGTGGTCGTAAAGTTATTGCTGATAAAAGCGAATAAGGTACAACTCGATTGAGTCTTACAATATCGATTGATGCAATGGGCGGGGATCACGGACCTAAGGTTGTGATCCCCGCTGCTATTTCAGCACTTAAACAATTTCCTAATGTGTCATTAATTTTAGTTGGCGATCAAGAAGTTATTCAAATATGTTTACAACAACATAATGTTGTGGAAGATGAACGCTTAATTATTCATCATGCATCCCAACAAGTTGAAATGGATGAGTCTCCCGCACTAGCATTACGTGGAAAGAAAGATTCCTCGATGCGTGTTGCCATTAATCTTGTTAAAGATGGAACGGCTTCAGCTTGTGTTAGTGCTGGCAATACCGGTGCATTGATGGCAACGGCCCGCTTTGTACTCAAAACATTACCAGGTATTGAACGTCCTGCAATCGTATCAGCATTGCCTACTGAGAAAGGACATACTTATGTTCTTGATCTCGGTGCTAATATTGATTCGAGTGCGGAACACTTAGTGCAATTTGCGGTGATGGGTTCTGTATTAGCCGAATTGGTCGATGGTATAAAGAATCCAACTATTGGCTTGCTTAATATTGGTGAAGAAGAAATCAAAGGTAATGAGCGTGTTAAAGAAACAGCACGTTTATTAGCTGAAACCGGTCTTAACTATTATGGTTTTGTCGAAGGCGATGGTTTATATCGTGGCGATGTTGATGTTGTTGTTTGTGACGGCTTTGTCGGCAATGTGGCATTGAAAGCGAGTGAAGGTGTTGTTCATATGATTAGTCATTTCTTACGTCAATCATTTAAGCGTAATATTTTCACCAAAATAGCAGGGTTTATCGCTACGCCAGTATTGAAACATTTCAAAGACAAACTTGACCCTAGAAATCATAACGGAGCAAATTTAATTGGTTTGCAAGGTATTGTGATTAAAAGTCATGGTGGTACTGACGCAATGGGTTTTGCTAATGCTATTAAAATCGCCATTATTGAAGCTGAACATGATGTTCCAAACAATATAAGCAAGCATTTAGAGGCTTTGCTAGAAGGTCAAACAACGTGATTTATTCAAGAATTTCGGGCACCGGTAGCTATCAACCTGAAAAAGTATTAACCAATCACGATCTTGAAAAAATGGTTGATACCAGTGACCAATGGATCCAAGATCGAACTGGCATCAAAAAACGCCATATTGTTGCTGATGATGAAACAACTACTGATTTAGCATTTTATGCAGCTGAAAAAGCTCTTGAAGCCGCAGGTATAAGCAATGATGAGATTGATCTTATTATTGTTGCGACGACCACGCCAACACGTATATTCCCCAGTACCGCGTCATTAGTGCAGCAAAAACTCAATATTAGTGGTTGCCCGGCATTTGATGTGCAAGCTGTCTGTACAGGCTTTATCTATGCTTTAACTGTCGCTGATAAGTTTATCAAATCAGGCAGTGCCAAAACTGCGTTGGTCATTGGTGCTGAATCCTTATCTCGTATTGTTGATTGGACCGATCGCAATACCTGTGTGCTATTTGGTGATGGTGCGGGTGCTGTGATTTTACAAGCTTCGGAAGAAACTGGAATCCTCTCTACCCATATACATTCCGATGGTCGTTATAATGAGTTACTAAGTGTGCCAACTGGGCCTGGTTCAATTGAAAATGAGTTGTCGCCTTATATTGAAATGCAAGGTAATGATGTGTTTAAGATTGCCGTCCGCACTTTGAGCAGTATTGCCGATGAAACCTTAGCAGCAAATAACTTAGATAAACATGATATTGATTGGTTGATTCCTTACCAAGCAAATATTCGGATTATTACAGCAACGGCAAAAAAATTAGATATGTCCATGGATAAAGTGGTGGTCACGGTCGATGAACATGGTAATACCTCAGCAGCATCCATCCCGTTAGCACTCGACACTGCCGTTCGCGATGGTCGGATCCAACGTGGTGAAACACTCTTACTTGAAGCTTTTGGTGGTGGGTTCACCTGGGGTTCAGCACTGTTAAAATTCTAATTTTCTTTAGGTTTAATTCATGAGTTTAGCTTTTGTATTTCCCGGACAGGGATCACAATCAGTCGGTATGTTGGCAGAATTGGCAACACACTACCCACAAGTTCAAGCCACATTTTCCGAAGCATCTGATGCATTGGGTTATGATTTATGGGGTTTAGTACAATCTGGTCCGGAACAATCACTTAATCAAACAGAACGTACTCAACCTGCCATGTTAGCCGCAGGTATCGCGGTTTGGCGTAGTTGGCAATCAATTTCAGATATTCAGCCTAGTTATTTTGCTGGCCATAGTTTAGGTGAATATACCGCTTTAGTGGCTGCGGGGTCATTAGGGTTTGCTGATGCTATCAAGCTAGTAGAACAGCGCGGTCAATTTATGCAGCAGGCTGTTCCAGCGGGTAAAGGTGCAATGGCTGCTATTCTTGGACTAGAAGATGATGTTGTCAGATCTATTTGTGCTGAGGCAGCTAAACAAGGCGTGGCAGAAGCCGTTAATTTTAACTCACCAGGTCAAGTGGTTATTGCTGGTGAAGCAGAAGCCATTAATGCCGCTATTGATCTTGCTAAAGAGCAAGGTGCTAAGCGGGCGTTATTATTACCTGTCAGCGTACCGTCACATTGTGCATTAATGAAACCTGCGGCAGAGAATTTGGCAGCAGCTTTAACCAATATTACCGTGCAAGTTCCAACGGTTCCTGTTATCCATAACGTCAGTGTTAGCAGTGTTGATAATGAAGAAGATATCAAACGCTTATTAGCGCAGCAGCTTTACAATCCAGTTCGTTGGGTAGAAACAGTACAATGGTTTGCAGCACAAGGGGTGACTACTTTAGTAGAGTGTGGCCCTGGTAAAGTATTAGCAGGCCTAGGTAAACGAATTGATCGGTCTATCGCTGGGTTACCGGTATTTGATCAGGCTTCTTTAGATAAAGCTACTCAAGCAGTAGGAGAACGATAATGAGTTTAGAAGGTAAAGTTGCATTAGTCACTGGCGCAACACGTGGTATTGGACGTGCTATTGCACTCCGCTTAGGACAGCAAGGCGCAACGGTTATTGGAACTGCAACATCTGAAAATGGTGCTCAAACAATTAGTGAGTTTTTAAAAGACGCAAATATTGCGGGTACAGGAATGGTATTGAATGTCACGGATGCCGATTCAATTGAAGCTGTTGTCTCTGAAACTGAATCAAGCTTTGGTGCGCCGACAATTCTTGTTAATAATGCCGGTATTACCCGTGATAATTTATTAATGCGGATGAAAGATGATGAATGGAATGACATCATCGAAACTAATTTGACGCCAATTTTTAAATTAAGTAAACGCTGTCTTCGTGCGATGACCAAAGCACGTTGGGGCCGAATTATTACGATCACATCAGTGGTTGGCGTAATGGGTAATGCAGGTCAAACGAATTATGCAGCTGCTAAAGCAGGTGTTATTGGTTTTAGTAAATCGTTAGCGCGTGAAGTGGGTGCTAGAGGCATTACGGTGAATTCAGTTGCCCCCGGTTTTATTGATACGGATATGACCAGTTCCTTATCAGATGATCACAAAAATGCATTATTACAGAATGTCCCAGTTAAACGTTTAGGTGAACCTGAAGAAATTGCTGCCGCAGTTAGCTTTTTAGCAAGCCAAGACGCAGCTTATGTGACCGGCGAAACCATAAATGTGAATGGCGGCATGTATATGAATTAATTACTTAAATCGTAAAAGATTTAGGTTCTTGAAAGTTGAAGCAAGCAATCTAAAGTCAATTTGGCTTGTTTAGTAGGGTGTTTGCATTATAAAATGGCACACGTTTTAAGTATTAAACCACAGAGGAAATATACGTTATGAGTGATATCGAAGCCCAAGTAAGAGACATCGTCGTTGAGCAATTAGGCGTAAGCGCTGATGAAGTAACAGCCGATGCTTCATTTATTGATGATTTAGGTGCTGACTCTTTAGATACTGTCGAATTAGTAATGGCATTGGAAGAAGAATTTGAATGTGAAATTCCAGATGAACAAGCTGAAACTATTACTACAGTTAAAAAAGCTATTGACTATATTAACTCTGTTAAATCTTAATATTACTGATTGCTAAATCATAGCCGTCTAGTTGTGTTCACGCAC
>JAUXFA010000190.1 GCA_030620285.1 Piscirickettsiaceae bacterium | reverse complement strand
GTATGGTGAGTTTGAAAACACCTTCCATATGTACCTCCCGCGGATCTGTAACCATTGTTTGAATGCATCCTGTATTGCATCGTGTCCTTCTGGCTCTATTTATAAACGTGAAGAAGACGGTATCGTGCTTGTTGACCAAGACAAATGTCGTGGTTGGAGAATGTGTATTTCAGCGTGCCCATACAAGAAAGTATTCTATAACTGGGAATCAGGTAAAGCTGAAAAATGTACGGGGTGTTACCCGCGTGTTGAAGCTGGCTTGCCAACGGTATGTTCTGAATCATGTGTAGGTCGTATTCGTTATAACGGCATCATGCTTTACGATGCAGACCGTATCGAAGAAGTAGCCAGCATGGATGACACTCAGGATTTATATGAAGCACAGTGCAGTATCTTCCTCGATCCAAATGATCCCGAGGTCATTGCTGCTGCTCGTCGTGATGGTATTAATGATGATATGTTGATTGCTGCTCAGAAATCGCCAATTTGGAAAATGGCGATGGATTGGAAAGTTGCCTTCCCAATGCATCCTGAGTACAGAACCTTGCCTATGGTGTGGTATATCCCACCACTATCTCCTGTTCAATCTAAAATTGATCAAGGGCGACTGCCTACGGGTCCTGATGGTGCAATTCCGGTTGCAGAAGCAATGCGCTTACCTGTTCAATATCTTGCCAACCTATTAACGGCTGGTGAAGAAGCGCCGGTTCTATCTTCATTAAATAAAATGATTGCGATGCGCTCTTATATGCGTAGCGTGAATGTTGAAGGTGTTGCTGATACTACCGTTTTAGATGCGGCAGGCTTAAGCGAAGATCAAGCTAAAGAAATGTATCGTTACCTAGCGATTGCTAATTATGAAGATCGTTTTGTTATTCCAACAGGCCATGAAGAAATGGTGTTGGATGATGTCTTTGCACAACAAGGTCAAAGCGGATTCACTTTTGGTAATGATAGTTCTGCAGGTGTATCAAAAATCACTCTGTTCCCTCGTCGTCGCAAGACCACTAAAGAACCGAAAGATTTAGCACCTTCTGGCGATAATCTATAGGAAAACATGATGAAAATTTACAAAATATTATCAGTATTATTGCAATACCCAGAGCAAGAATTAATTGATAACTTACCAGAAATTAGTGAATGGGTGAATGATACGTCTGAGATAGATAACAGTGAGCGATCATTGCTCCAGACTTATCTTAAACAGATGGAAGACACGTCATTAATTGATTTACAAGCAAATTATGTCAACACATTTGATATGGTTCCTGAACACAGTTTACATCTGACGCATCATTTATTTGGCGATGATAAAAACCGTGGCCCCGCGCTGATTGATTTGGGAGAGCTCTACAAAGACTATGGCGTGGAAGTATCAGAATCGGCTAACGAATTACCTGACTTTTTACCATTGATCTTGGAATTTGCAGCCTATCTGGATGGCAATGAATCTACGGTATTTTTATCGGATGCTAAAAAAGTATTTGGTGTGCTGACGGATAACTTGAAAAAAGCGGCGAGTCCCTATGCGGATTTGATATCTATTATTGCGGATCGAGCCAGCTTGACCCGTATAGAAGCAGCATAAGGAGTAAGAAATGAGATTAGAAAATTTCCTTTACGGCGTATACCCATACATTGCATTGAGTCTGTTTTTCATAGGCAGTTGGCTCCGCTTTGACCGTGAGCAATACACTTGGAAAAGTGATTCCAGCCAGTTATTGTCGAAAAAGAATTTACGATTAGGTAGCAACTTATTCCATATCGGTATTATTGCCATATTTTTTGGTCATGCCGTAGGCTTGTTAACACCTCATGCGGTATTTTCGGCAATAGGTGTGTCCGATATGGCTCACCAAATGTTAGCGATCTATGCTGGTGCAATTTTTGGTGGCATGTGTTTAGTTGGTGCAGTTATTCTCTGGGTTCGGCGTTTTTTTAACCCTCGTATATCAGCCACCAGCCGCCCATCTGATAAATTTATTCTTAGCTGGATACTAATAACACTGCTCTTAGGGCTATCAACCATTCCTGTTTCGATGGGCCATGCCAGCCACAATGATCCTGGCGTGATGATTGCTTTATCAGAGTGGGCACAAAGCATTATCTATTTAAGACCAGATCCAACTTTACTGACGGGTGTTGATACCGTATTCAAGATTCATCTGTTTTTTGGTATGACACTATTTTTACTATTCCCATTTACCCGTTTGGTTCATGTCTGGAGTGCGCCATTTAGTTATGCATGGCGCCCATACCAAATAGTACGCAGCAAGCGTAGATTATAAATTTTAGGAGCAATTAAAATGAAAAAAAAAACATGGCTAGCAGCAAGTATTGCAGCGTTTAGCACAATACCGGCAACAGCTATGGCAGAGGATGCCTTTTTTGAAGCCTTAAGCAGTGGCAAAGTCAGTTTTTCTGCACGTGCTCGTTACGAATCTGTAGATCAAAACAATGCACTGAAAGATGCTGATGCGTTTACAATTCGTACTACACTCGGCTATAAAACAGGTGCCTTTTATGGCTTTAAGGCTTTTGCTGAAGTAGAAGATGTCACTGAACTAGGTTCAGATAACTATAACAGCTTGACCAATGGTGAAAGCACCTATTCTGTCGTTGCCGATCCTGACGGCACTGAAATTAATCAAGCCTACCTTCAATATAATGGCTTTGATACTGAGTTTAAGTTTGGCCGCCAAGAAATAACCTATCGCAAAGCACCATTCCATCGCTTTATTGGTAATGTTTTATGGCGCCAAAACCATCAGTCATTTGATGCCTTTAGCTTGAGTAATTCATCTTTCGAAAATACAGCTATCAATTATGCCTATATTGATGAAGTGCATACAATTTTTGGTGATGACAGAGATGTAGGTACATTTATTAAAGATGGCGATATTGATCTTGATGCACACTTGATTAATATTCAATATACCGGCTCACCGATTGGCAAGTTAGAGGGCTATGGTTACTTTTTAGACTATAACGATAATGAAGCGATTTCATCACAGACATTAGGATTACGTTTATCTGGTGCACAAGCACTAAATGAAGAAGTAAAAATTATCTATACCGCAGAGTATGCTAACCAAGACGATTACAAAGATGGCATCATGGATGACCAAAATTACTATTTAGCTGAATTAGGCGCTAAATATAAAGGTTGGTTAGCTAAAATATCATATGAAATGCAAGAAGGTGATGGCACCTATAGCTTTAAAACACCACTAGGCACAAATCATGCGTATCAAGGTTGGGCAGATCAATTCTTAGCTACCCCTGCTGAAGGTTTGGAAGATATTTATTTTACGGTTGTAGGTAATGTGTTCGGCGCCAAGTTAGTCGCCGTTTACCATGACTTTGAAACGGATAAAGGCGGTTTAGATGCCGGTAATGAATTTGATATCTTGTTACAAAAGACCTTCAAACAACATTACACTTTAGGCGTGAAATACTCTGATTATGATGCAGATAATGATTATACTGCCAAAGTTGATACTGAAAAGTTCTGGCTCTACGGCCAAGTTAAGTTTTAACTAAACTTGCCTGTTTGCATTAATATTGGTGGCCAGTCTCATCACTGGCCACCAATCGTTAATTTCATTTGATGACGTATCTGGTATTATTTCATAGAAATTACTATTTACAGGACGTTAGCAAATGGACAGCCAACAATCCAAAAGTTCGGATTTTTTATCAATTTTTGTAAGATTAATGGGGTTAGCAATGCTCATCATTGGCCTCTATATTGGTATCAAAGTAATCTTTGAAGCATGGGACCTCTACGAAGAGCCACAACGTATTGAGCGAT